>PKCW01000162.1 GCA_002862965.1 Pseudomonadota bacterium | reverse complement strand
CGGCCTCCCCTTTTTTGCCCCCCCCCCCCGCCCTGACACCTGCGGTTCCACACACCAAGGCTCGAGCACAGCGCTTGCCCTCTGTCTGCCAGACGCATTTGCTAGAATCGCTCGCGTTCCCTTGCGCGGGTTTTCGACGATGAACCAAACACTGACGGTTGCCTTGATCCAGCAATGCGCCACCGCTGATGCGGCCGCCAATCTGGCCCTGCAGATGCAGGACATCCGCCGGGCTGCGGCAGGCGGCGCAAGGCTGGTGCTGCTGCAGGAACTGCACAACACGCCCTATTTCTGCCAGACCGAAGACCCGGCCGCGTGCGATCTGGCCGAGCCCATCCCGGGTCGGAGCACCGAGCGCCTCGGCGCCTTGGCGGCCGAACTGGGCGTCGTCATCGTGGCCTCCTTGTTCGAGCGTCGGGCGGCGGGCCTGTATCACAATACCGCCGTCGTCCTGGACGCCGATGGGCGCCTGGCGGGCCGCTATCGCAAGATGCACATCCCGGACGATCCGGGCTTCTACGAAAAGTTCTATTTCACGCCGGGCGACCTGGGCTTCACCCCCATCGACACTGCGGTCGGCCGGCTCGGGGTGCTGGTCTGCTGGGATCAGTGGTATCCGGAGGCGGCGCGCCTGATGGCCCTGGCCGGCGCGGAACTGCTGCTCTACCCCACGGCCATCGGCTGGAATCCGGACGATGCAACGGACGAACAGACACGCCAGCGCGACGCCTGGATCACCATCCAGCGTGCCCACGCCGTGGCCAATGGCTTGCCCGTGCTGGCCTGCAACCGGGTGGGCCACGAGCTCGATCCGTCCGGACACACGCCCGGCATCCGTTTCTGGGGCAGCAGCTTCATCGCCGGACCCCAAGGTGAAATCCTGGCCCAGGCCGGAACCGAGGCGCCCGAGATCCTGAGCGCGCACATCGATCTGGCCCACGGCGAATCGGTGCGGCGGATCTGGCCCTTCCTGCGCGATCGGCGCATCGATGCCTACTCGGATCTCACCCGGCGCTTTCGCGACTGAAGGCCGCTGCGCCGCCGCTATTCCTCGCTCCATGTCGCGCTCCCGTATAATTGCCCGTTCCTCCTCGTCGCCCGGTTTTGCGCCATGATCCTCATCCTCGATGCCGACACCCTGCCGGACAGCCCGGTGTTTGCCGATCTCGGGAAGCGGCTCGATGCGCTGCCCGGCATCCGCTGGCGCGTGCACCAGGAAAAGGGCACCGAGAAGGTGCTCACCGAGATCTATCTGATCGGCCAGACGGCAGCCCTGGATACGGCCGACATGGCCGCCTTGCCGGGCGTGGAACGGGTGGTCCGGGTGTCCGAACCCTATCGCATCCTCGGCCGCCATCAGGACGACCACCGCCCGAGCGAATTCCTCTACAACGGCGTGCATTTCGGGCAGGATGCGCTGCAGGTCTTCGCGGGGCTGTGCGCGGTCGACACCCCCGAGCACGTCGAGACGATGATGCGCGCACTGCAGGCCGCGGGACAGGTGTGCACACGCATGGGCGCCTACAAGCCGCGCACCAGCCCCTATGCCTTCCAGGGCCATGGCGCCGCCTGCCTGCCCTGGGTGTTCGAGCTCGCCGGAAAATACGGCATCCGCGTGGTTGCCATGGAAATCACCCGCGAGGCCCACATCGAGGAGATCCAGGAGGCGCTGCACCGCACCGGGCACCCCACCGGCGTGATGCTGCAGATCGGCACCCGCAACACGCAGAACTTCGAACTGCTCAAGGCCGCCGGACGCCAGCGCGAGATGCCGGTGCTGCTCAAGCGCGGCTTCGGCATCACCCTGGACGAATCGCTCAACGCCGCCGAGTATCTGGCGAGCGAAGGCAACCGCAATGTCATCTTCTGCCTGCGCGGCCTGAAATCGCACATGGGCGATCCGCACCGCAACCTGCTCGATTTCGGGCATGTCCCGGTGGTCAGGCGACTCACCCGCATGCCGGTGGGCATCGACCCCTCGCATTCGGTCGGCACGCGCCACCGAGGCCCCGACGGGGTGCTCGACATCTTCCACGCCACCGCGCAGGGCATCATCGCCGGTGCCAATCTGGTGCTGGTCGATTTTCACCCCGATCCGGCCCATGCGCTGGTGGATGGCGCGCAGGCGCTCACCCTGGCCGAACTGCCGCTGTTCCTCGAGGACGTGCGCATCGCGCGTGAGGCCTATCGCCAGCGCTGCGCCCTCCAGCAGCGCGCCGCAAGCGTCTGAACCGCCGCGATGAGTGCGCCCCGCCCCGCCGCGCCTGCCGCGGAACGCCGCATCGGCCCCTTCCCGGGCAGCGCCGGCGCGCTGTGGATGGCCGAGCTGGCCCGCGCGCAGCCGCTGCCCCGGCTGATCATCGCCACCGATGCCCGCGCCGCCGAGCGACTGGAAGCCGAGCTAGCGTTCTACTGCGCGCCCGACGGGCCACCCGTGCTGCATTTCCCGGACTGGGAAACCCTGCCCTACGATCTGTTTTCGCCGCACCAGGACATCCTGTCGCGGCGCATCGAGACGCTCTACCGCCTGCCGGATCTGCAATCGGCGCTGGTGGTCGTGCCGGCCAACACGCTGCTCCAGCGCCTGCCGCCGCCGGCTTTCGTGACCGCGCACAGCCTGATCCTGCGCAGCGGCGAGCGGCTCGACCCGCACGCCCTGCGCGCGCGTCTGGAAGCAGCCGGCTACCGCGCCGTCGCGCAGGTGATGGAGCACGGCGAGTTTGCGCTGCGCGGTTCGCTCATGGATCTCTATCCCATGGGCAGCCGCGAGCCCTATCGGATCGACCTGCTGGACGATGAGATCGACAGCATCCGCACCTTCGATCCCGAGACCCAGCGTTCGCAGGAGGTCATCGCGCAGGTGCGCATCCTCCCCGCCCGGGAGTTCCCGTTCGACGAGGAGGCCATCCGCCAGTTCCGCCAGCGCTACCGCGAACGCTTCGAGGGCAATCCTCAGGCGAGCCTGATCTACCGCGAGATCAGTGCCGGCCACACGCCGGGCGGCATCGAGTACTACCTGCCGCTGTTCTTCGATGCGACCGCCACCCTGTTCGACTATCTGCCCGGCCACAGCCAGGTGATCCTCGAGCCCGGCGCCGAGTCCGCGCTGCAAGAGGTCTGGGCGCAGATCCAGAATCGCTACGAGCAGCGTCGCCACGACCTCGAGCGGCCCCTGCTGCCACCCGAGGCGCTGTTCCTGGGCCCCGACGAACTGCGCGATGTGGCCACGCGCTTCGAGCGCGTCGTCTTGACCGAGACCGCGAACGACACGGACGCCGCCGCTAGCGCGGGCAGGGCCCGGACGCCGCCGCTGTTGCGGCGCAATCCGCACGCCCCGCGTCCGCTCGAGGATCTGGCTCGGTTCATCCACGACTTCAAGGGGCGCGTCCTGATCGCCGCCGAGTCGCCGGGCCAGCGTGAAGCCCTGCGCGACGAGTTCCGGCCGCTGGGCCTGCGGCCGGAATCCTGCGCGCACTGGGCCGACTTCCGCGACGGCACGCAGCCACTCGCCATCACCGTCGCGCCGCTGGAACGCGGGCTGTTGCTGGACGATCTGGCCATCGTCAGCGAAAGCCAGCTGTCCGGCGAACGCCCCCGGCAGCGGGCACGCAAGGCTGCCTCGCGCGATCCCGCTGCCATCATCCGCGACCTCACCGATCTGCGCCCCGGCGCGCCGGTCGTGCACGAGGAGCATGGCGTCGGCCGCTATCTGGGCCTGCAACTCATCGAGACCGGCGGCACGGCGGCTGAATTTCTGGTTCTGGCCTATGCCGGCGACGACAAACTCTATGTGCCGGTGGCCAACCTGCATCTGGTCGGCCGCTATACCGGGGCGGACCCGGAGCATGCCCCACTGCACCGGCTGGGTTCCGACCAGTGGGACAAGGCGCGGCGCAAGGCGGCCGAGCGCGCGCACGATGTGGCCGTCGAGCTGCTGGAGGTCCAGGCTCGCCGCGCCGCCCAACGGCGTACCCCGGTCGTCTTCGATGCGAGCGCCTATCATCAGTTCGCTGCGGCCTTTCCGTTCGAGGAAACCGCCGACCAGTTGCAGACCATCGACGCGGTCATCCGGGACCTCACCGGCCCCAACCCCATGGACCGGGTGGTGTGCGGCGACGTGGGTTTCGGCAAGACCGAGGTGGCCATGCGCGCCGCCTTCATCGCCGTCCACGGCGGGCGGCAGGTGGCGATTCTGGTGCCCACGACCCTGCTCGCCGAACAGCATTTCCGCAACTTCCGCGACCGTTTCGCCGACTGGCCGGTGCGTGTGGAAGGGCTCTCGCGCCTGCGCAGCGCCAAGGAACAGAAACTGGCCCTCGCGGCAATGGCCGAGGGGCAGGTCGACATCGTCATCGGCACCCACAAGCTCCTGGGCAGCGAGGTGCGTTTCAAGCATCTGGGGCTGGTCATCGTCGATGAGGAACACCGCTTCGGCGTGCGCCACAAGGAACGGCTCAAGCAGTTGCGCGCCGAAGTCGATCTGCTCACCCTCACCGCGACCCCGATTCCGCGCACGCTCAACATGAGCCTGGCCGGACTGCGCGATCTGTCCATCATCGCCACGCCGCCCGTGGAACGCATGGCGGTGCAGACCTTCGCCAACGAATGGAACGACGTCCTGATCCAGGAAGCCTGCCTGCGGGAAATCAAGCGCGGCGGCCAGGTGTTCTTCGTCCACAACGAAATCCAGGACATCCAGAAGATCGCCGATCGCCTCGGCGCGCTCGTGCCCGGCGCGCGCGTCCTCATCGCCCACGGCCAGATGCCCGAACGGGAACTGGAACAGGTGATGCTGGATTTCTATCACCGCCGCGCGAACATTCTGGTCTGCACCACCATCATCGAGAGCGGGATCGACATCCCCACCGCCAACACCATCCTCATCCACCGTGCCGATCACTTCGGTCTCGCCCAGTTGCACCAGCTGCGCGGCCGCGTGGGGCGATCCCACCATCGCGCCTACTGTTATCTGATCGTCCCGCCGCGCAAGGCCATGACTGCCGATGCGGTCAAGCGTCTGGAGGCCTTCGAGGCGCTCGGGGCGCTCGGCAGCGGCTTCAGCCTGGCCACGCAGGATCTGGAAATCCGTGGCGCCGGGGAATTGCTGGGCGAGGGCCAGAGCGGCCACATCCAGGAAGTCGGCTTCGGCCTCTACAGCGATCTGCTGGAACGGGCCGTTCAAGCGCTCAAGCGGGGCGAGTTGCCGGTGCTCGACAGCCCGGCGGAAGCGGCGACCACGGTCGATCTGCGCCTGCCGGCGCTGCTGCCGGCCACCTATGTGCCCGACGTGGATCTGCGGCTGATCCTCTACAAGCGCATTGCGGTGGCGCGCGACGAGGCCGCCTTGCGCGCCCTGCAGGTGGAACTGATCGACCGTTTCGGGCTGTTGCCGGAGGCGGCGCAACACCTCTTTGCGCTGGCCGAACTCAAGCTGCGGGTCGCTGGCCTCGGCATCCGCAAACTCGAAGCCGGCGCGGCGGGCGGGCGCATGGTCTTCGGTCCCCGAACCACCGTCGATCCGGCGCGCATTCTTCCATTGATCCAGCAGCAGGCCCGGCAGTATCGACTCGAGGGCGGCGACACCCTGCGCTTCACGCTGCCGATGGCGGAACCGCAGGACCGTTTGACGCAGGTGAACGCCCTGCTGGATCACCTGGTGTCCGGTACGCAGAACTGATGCGGGACCGCTGCGGGATGCGGTCACTCACGCGATACGGGCTTTCCGCCGCATCGGCCATCTCCGCCGGCTCCGGAAAAAGGTCCTGAGTTCGCCGTGCTGAAACAAAGAAAACCCCGGCGCGGTTGCAGCCGGGGCGACAGGAAAAGCCTCAGCCGATCAGAAGTGGAAGCCGACGCCGCCCTTGAGGCTCAAGGAATCGAAGCTCTCCACGTCGACTGTTTGACCCTGACGATCACGGACTTCCGGGCTGTCGATGTAGCCATAGCGCCCTTCGACGAAGAAGTAGGAAGCCTGCGAAAGCGTCAGCAGCACCCCCGCCTTGCCCACGATGCCGATTTCGGTCGATCCTTGCAGCTTGAGCAGATCCCCCGAGTCGGTCCAGGCGCGGCCATTGCGGAAGTTCCCGATCAGGGGACCCAAGCCAACGTAGGGGCTGATCAAGGCTTCCGGCGCAAAATTGTAGATCGCCGTGATCGCGACGGGCAGAATGCCGGGCTGCAGGACATTGACCTCACCGGCGTTGTTGTCTCCGCCGATGACATCGCCACCGCCGACGTCATTGATCTGGATTTCGGGGAAA
>PKCW01000045.1 GCA_002862965.1 Pseudomonadota bacterium | reverse complement strand
ATTGGTCGGCGCGGGATGGCCGAAGAACGGCACCAGTGCGCTGTTGCTGCCGCGGTAGTTCTGATCGGGGGCGTACCAGATGGTCCGTCCCTGCCGCAGCGCGCGCACCATGGCGCGGATGTCATGGCGCTCGATGGCGTGGCGAAAGCGGCGCCTGCGATGGCCGCCGAGGAAATGCTCGATGACCGGGTCGTCCTGGGGCCGAAACAGGATGTCCACATCCGCATGGGGCGCAAAAAGCCGGCCGCAGAGGTCGATCGACGTGAAGTGTCCACTCAGCAAGATGGCGCCCTGACCGCGCGCCTGCACCGCCTGCAAATGCTCCAGCCCTTCCAGCACAAGCCGCCGGTCGATCGCGGCGGCCGGTGCCCACCACGACATGGGCAGTTCGATCATCCCCATGCCGAGGGATTCGAAGTGCCGGCGCAGGAGTGTCGTGCGGGCGGCCTTGTCGAGCTCCGGAAAACACAGCGCCAGGTTCCGCTCGGCGACATGACGCCGGCGGCGAATCGTGTGCAAGGCCAGGCGGCCCAAGGCACGACCGATCGCCATCTGGGTGTCGTAGGAACACCGGGTGAGCAGCCGCAATCCACCCAAGACGGCCCAGGTCAGCCAGTGGCGCGGATGGAGCAGGGGCTGCGGGGGCAGGGCCATGGGGTGACGTTCTCCAGTAAAGGGCGCAGTCTAACAAGGGTGTCATGGGCTTGTGCTATCATCCGGCCAGCTTCTGGAAAGACCCGCCAATATCGATGCAAATGCATGATTTCAATCGCATAAAAGCCTTGGTCGTCGGCGACGTCATGGTCGATCGCTACTGGCGGGGCGATACCGCGCGCATTTCCCCGGAGGCGCCCGTGCCCATCGTGCGGGTCACCGGATGCGAGGATCGCGTCGGCGGGGCCGGTAACGTGGCCATGAATCTTGCCTCGCTGGGTGTGCAGACACGGCTGATCGGGCTCTGTGGCGCCGATGAGGCCGGGGCCGTGCTGGGGACACGACTGCGGGCCGCGGGGATCGACCCCTGCCTGCAGGAAGTCGCCGGATGCCCGACCATCACCAAGTTGCGGGTGCTGAGTCGGCATCAGCAACTGCTGCGGCTGGATTTCGAAAGCCGCTATCCCGATGAGGCCGGGCACGGCATTCTCAAGCCCTTCAACGACTCGTTGCGCCAGGTGGACATCGTCGTCCTGTCCGACTACGGCAAGGGCAGCTTGAGTCAGGCGCCTGCGCTGATCCGGGCGGCGCGCGCCGCCGGTATCCCGGTGCTGGTCGACCCGAAGGGAACGGATTTCGAGCGCTATCGCGGCGCGACGGCCATCACGCCCAATCTCCATGAGTTTCTCTCGGTGGCGGGATCCGGCCCGGTGCCGGTGGACCTGATCGCTGCCGGCGATGACTGGTGTCGACGGCTGGACCTCGAGCGGCTGGTCGTCACCCGTGGCGAGGACGGCATCAGCCTCTTCGACGGCGCGGGCGGACATGAACGGCTGCCGGCGCGAGCGCGGGACGTGTTCGACGTGACCGGTGCGGGCGATACCGTGATCGCGGTGCTGGCAGCGGGTCGCGCAGCCGGGATGGCATGGCCGGATGCGGCAGCCCTGGCGAATGTCGCGGCGGGATGGGCCGTGGGGCGTCTCGGCACCGTGGCGATCAGCGCCGCGCAATTGCGCGAGGCAGCCGGTGTCTCGCGGGACGGCGATGGCGGCATGACGACGGAGCCGGACCTGGTGCAGCGGGTGGCCTGCGCCCGCGCAAACGGCGAGCGGATCGTGATGACCAACGGGTGCTTCGACGTGCTCCACCCCGGACACATCCGCTATCTCCGCGAGGCGCGCGCTCTGGGCGACCGCCTCATCGTGGCGGTCAACGATGACGATTCGGTGCGGCGGCTCAAGGGAGCGCAGCGGCCGGTCAATCCGCTGTCCGATCGTGTGGCGATGCTGTCGGCGCTGGATTGCGTCGATTGGGTGGTGGGCTTCAGCGAAGACACGCCGGTCCGACTGATCGCCGCCATCAAGCCGGATGTGCTGGTCAAGGGTGGGGACTATGGCATCGAGGCGATCGCCGGCGCCGATGAGGTCCGCGCGGCGGGCGGCGAGGTCCGTGTCCTGCCCTTCCTGCCGGGCTATTCCACCACCGGGCTGCTGGAACGGCTGCGACGAGGAGAAGGGTGATGCTGCGCCGCCTCTATACGCTGCTTCTGATTCTCGGCCTGCCGCTGCTGGGGGTGCTGTTGGCCTGGCGCCTGTGGCACCGGCCAGAGTACCGCGACCGCTGGTGGCAACGGCTCGGCCTCGGTTTTGCGCCCGTCCCGCGCGAGCGCCCCTGCCTCTGGCTGCATGCCGTTTCGGTCGGTGAAGTGGTGGCGGCGACCCCGCTCGTCAAGCGCTTGCAGTCGCGCTACCCGAACTGGACGATCGTCGTCACCACCCTGACGCCGACCGGCGCCGAGCGGGTGCGCCGTACGTTCGGCGATGCCGTGACGCACTATTATCTGCCGCTGGACCTGCCGTGGATGGTCGACCGCTTGCTCGGGCGCATCGCGCCACGCGCGGCCATCGTCATGGAAACCGAGTTGTGGCCGAATCTGCTGGCCGCCTGTGGGCGACGGGATGTTCCGGTCGTGCTCGCCAACGCCCGCATTTCCGAGCGATCGTTCCGCCACTACCGTCGCCTGCGTCCCTTGATGGCCGAGCTGCTCTCGGAAGTCAGTTGCGCCGCTGCCCAAGGCAAGGCCGATGCCGAACGTCTGGCGGCGCTGGGCATGGCGCGCTCCGCCATCCGCGTGACCGGGAATCTGAAGTTCGATCGGGAACGCCGCGCGGTCGGCGCCGAGGCCCCGGATTGGCGTAGCGGCTGGGGCGCAACGCGCCCGGTCTGGGTCGCGGGCAGCACCCACGAGGGCGAGGAGGCGCTGTTGCTGGACGCGCTGGCGATCTTGCGGGCCCGCTGGCCGGATCTCTTGCTGGTCCTGGTGC
This sequence comes from Pseudomonadota bacterium, assembly GCA_002862965.1. Taxonomy (GTDB): domain Bacteria; phylum Pseudomonadota; class Gammaproteobacteria; order UBA5335; family UBA5335; genus Macondimonas. The sequence goes on along the minus strand of PKCW01000045.1, from coordinate 3,292 downwards.
CACGCCATCCGCAACGTTTCGAGGCGGTGCGCGCGCTGCTGGATGCGCGCGGGATCGCCTACGCCCGACGCAGCGCGCAGCAATGGCCCACCGCTGCGATGCCGGTGTTTCTCATCGACACCATGGGCGAGCTGGGAATGCTCTACGAGGCGGCGGACTTCGCGTTCATCGGCGGCAGTCTGGTCCCCGTGGGCGGACACAATGCGCTCGAGGCCGTCGACCATGGCGTGCCGGTGCTGACCGGGCCTGCCGTATCCAATTTCCGGGAGATCTACGCGGCGCTGCGCGAGGAGGGCGCCGCAGTGATGGTGGACGACGCCGCATCGCTGGCCCAAGGCATCGACACCTGGCTGACGGATCCGCAGGCTGCGGGGCGGGCCGGGGCGCGGGGGCAGCGCTGGATGGCCGAGAATCGCGGGGCTGTCGACCGACTTTGGGAGGTGATCGAGCCGTATCTCGCCGGAACCGGACCGGCGGCGTGCGGACCGGTGGACGAGCGGCTGAGCGGCCGGCCCGCCGAGGCTCAGTAACGGGGCAAGGCGCCGTCGATCTGCACCGACCAGGCGTCGATGCCGCCGGCGAGGTTGTGGACCTGCGTGAATCCATGGCCCGTCAGGAAGGCGACGACCTGGGCGCTGCGCATGCCGTGATGGCAGTACACCACCAGCGGGCGGTCGCGGGGCAAGGTCTCGTGGCGTGCGGGAATCTGGCCCATGGGGATGAGCAGGCTGCCCGGCAGGTGGGCGATGGCGTATTCCCAGTCCTCGCGCACATCGAGCAGCAGCGGCGGCGCTGCTTCCTGCAGCCAGGCGGCGAGGCGGCGCACGTCGACGCTCTGCATGCGTGGGCTCCTCAGAAGCGGAAGGCCGGGGGAACGGGCGCGTTCGCCAACGCCGGCAGCGAGGTCTCGAACAGGCTGCGCCGCACCCAGCGGTCCACATCCACCCGCGTGAACAGCACGGCCTCCATCACGGGCTCGGTGCCGATGATCAGCAGCAGCCGGCCGCCGATGGTGAGCGCGCGATGAAAGCCCTCGTGGTAGAGCGGCAGCGAGCCCGTCACCAGAATGACGTCGTGTCGTTGCTCGCTGCCGGGCAGGCCGCGTCCGAGATCCTTGCAGGCGAGCGCCACGTTGGACACCCCCGAAGCCGCCAGCCGGTCGTTCGCTGCGGCAATGAAGTCGCCCTGGATATCGGCGCTGTCCACGCGGCGCCCCAGGCGGGCGAGGCAGGCGGTCAGGTAACCACTGCCGGTGCCGACTTCCAGCACCTGGTCGAGCGGACCGATATCGAGTTCCTGCAGCATGCGCGCGGCGATCTTCGGTTCTTCCATGACCTGTCCGTGCCCCAGCGGCAGCGAGAGGTCGGCATACGCCAGCGAGCGGTGGGCAGGGGGCACGAAGCGTTCCCGGGGCACGCTTTCCATCACTTCCAGCACGCGTTCGTCCGAGACGAGCCAGGTGCGGATCTGTTGCTCCACCATGCTGATGCGGGCCTGCTTGGGATCCACGGCTCGACACTCCCCGAAGCTGCTGGATGAAAGGCGCACATGGTAGCACGCAGTCGCGGCGTTCTTCCTCCGTGGGCGCAGGCGATACAATGCACGCTGCTGCAGGCCCGGTCGTCGACGGGGTGCCGGCGCCATCGAGGAAAACACATCATGAACGCCGTTCCGTCCGAATCGAAGCAGATCGATCACCTGCTGGAAACCGAACTCACCCAGGGCTATCCCGGCTCCCGCAAGATCCATGTCGCGGGCGCGCGAGCGGGTCTCACGGTCGCCATGCGCGAGGTCACCCAGTCGTCGACTCGGGTTGCGACCGGGACGGTGCACAACCCCGCCCTCACCCTCTACGACACTTCGGGTCCCTATACGGACCCCGACGTGGCCATCGACCTGAAAGCAGGGCTGGCGCCGCTGCGCGCGGGGTGGATCGCCGAGCGTGATGACACGGTCGCCCTGGGCGCGCTCAGTTCCGACTACAGCCGGATCCGCCTGCAGGATGCGGAAACCGCGGCGCTGCGGTTTCCGGCCCAGCGCCTGCCCCGCCGCGCCCGCGCCGGCGCCAACGTCACCCAGATGCACTACGCCCGGCGGGGCATCGTCACGCCGGAGATGGAATACGTTGCCATCCGGGAGAACCAGCGCCTAGACGCGCTGCGCGCGACTTACGAACAGGCTGGCCTCTTGCGGCGCCACCCGGGCCAGGCCTTCGGCGCCCGCTTGCCCGAGCTGGTGACCCCGGAATTCGTCCGCGCCGAGGTGGCGGCGGGGCGGGCCATCATTCCCGCCAACATCAACCATCCCGAAAGCGAACCGATGATCATCGGGCGCAATTTCCGGGTGAAGGTGAACGCCAACATCGGCAACTCGGCGGTGAGCAGTTCGATCGCCGAGGAGGTGGAGAAACTCGTCTGGGCCATCCGCTGGGGCGGCGATACGGTGATGGACCTCTCCACCGGCAAGCACATCCACGAGACACGCGAGTGGATCATCCGCAACGCCCCGGTGCCCATCGGCACGGTGCCCATCTACCAGGCGCTGGAGAAGGTCGACGGCCGCGCCGAGGCGCTGACCTGGGAAATCTTTCGCGACACCCTGATCGAGCAGGCCGAGCAGGGCGTGGACTACTTCACCATCCACGCCGGCGTGCGCCTGGCCTTCATCCCGCTCACCGCCGAGCGGGTCACCGGCATCGTCTCGCGCGGCGGCTCCATCCTCGCCAAGTGGTGCCTCGCCCATCATCGCGAGAACTTCCTCTACACCCACTTCGAGGACATCTGCGCGATCATGAAGGCTTACGACGTGAGCTTCTCGCTGGGCGACGGGCTGCGCCCGGGCTCGATCGCCGATGCCAACGACGCCGCGCAGTTCGCCGAGCTCAAGACACTGGGCGAACTGACCCAGGTGGCGTGGAAGCACGACGTGCAGGTGATGATCGAAGGGCCGGGCCACGTGCCCATGCAGCTCATCAAGGAGAACATGGACAAGGAGCTGGCCGAATGCTTCGAGGCGCCGTTCTACACGCTGGGGCCGCTGACCACCGACATCGCGCCGGGCTATGACCACATCACCTCCGCCATCGGCGCGGCGCAGATCGGCTGGTACGGCACCGCCATGCTGTGCTACGTCACGCCCAAGGAGCACTTGGGGCTGCCCAACCGCGAGGACGTGCGCGAAGGCATCGTCACCTACCGGATCGCCGCCCACGCCGCCGATCTCGCCAAGGGGCACCCCACCGCGCAGCTGCGCGACAACGCGCTGTCCAAGGCGCGTTTCGAGTTTCGCTGGC
>PKCW01000003.1 GCA_002862965.1 Pseudomonadota bacterium | reverse complement strand
GCTGGAAACGATCGCGCAGCATGGCCAGCTCAAGTCCTTCGAGCATCGCGGATTCTGGCAACCGATGGACACCCTGCGCGACAAGAACAACCTCGAAGAACTTTGGGCGTCCGGACAGGCGCCCTGGAAAAACTGGCCATGACCGTGCTCGCGGACACCTATCGCGGCCGGCGGGTGCTGGTCACCGGCCATACCGGCTTCAAGGGGAGCTGGCTGGCGCTGTGGCTGCATGAACTCGGCAGCGAGCTTGCCGGGATCGCGCTCGCGCCGGAGGCGTGCCCCAGCCATTGGGAGATGCTGCATCTGCCCATCGCCGAGCGGCGCCTCGATGTCCGCGACGGCGCCGCGCTCGGCCGGTCCCTGGCCGAATTCCAGCCCGAAATCGTTTTCCACCTGGCGGCTCAACCGCTGGTTCGCCGCAGCTATCGCGACCCCATCGAAACCTGGTCCACCAACGTCATGGGTACGGCCCATCTGCTCGAAGCCTGCCGTACGACGGCCAGCGTTCGCGCCGTCATCGTCGTCACCTCGGACAAGTGCTATGAAAACCACGAATGGCCGTGGGGCTATCGGGAGAACGACCGGCTGGGCGGACACGACCCCTACAGCGCCTCCAAGGCAGGCACCGAATTGGTCGTGGCCAGCTACCGCAATGCCTTTTTCAGCGTGCCGGGCGCCCCGCTGCTGGCCACTGCCCGCGCCGGCAACGTGATCGGCGGCGGCGACTGGTCGGAAGATCGCCTGATTCCCGATCTGATGCGCAGCATCCAGGGCAACGAACCCCTCGCCATCCGCTCGCCCGACGCCACGCGCCCCTGGCAACACGTTCTGGAGTCGCTGCACGGCTATCTGTTGCTGGGCCAGAAACTGCTGGCAGGCGACCCCGGCTTTGCGCAAGCCTGGAATTTCGGTCCCGAGCCGGAGGCCAATCGCAGCGTCGCCGAAGTCCTCGACCGCATACATCGCGACTGGCCAGCGCTGCGCTGGCGGATCACGAGCGAACCGCAACCGCACGAAGCGCGGCTGCTGTATCTGGACAGCGCCCAGGCGCGCAGCCGGCTGAACTGGCGTCCCGTCTGGACCTTCGACCAAGCCATCGCCGCCACCACCGACTGGTATCGCGCCTGGATCGAGCAGGAAAGCGTCATCAGCCGCCGGCAACTGAGCGCCTACATCGCCGCCATGAGCGCAAGCCTTCCTTGCCGGGTTTGCGCATGAAGATCGCCCGAACGGAGCTCCCCGGCGTGATGCGGATCACCGGCAGCCCGCACACCGACGCGCGCGGCAGCTTCGCCCGGCTGTTCTGCGAACGCGAGCTGGCCGGCGTGCTGGGCGAGCGGCGCATCGTGCAGATCAACCACTCCCGCACCGCCGCCGTGGGCGCCATCCGCGGCCTGCACTTCCAGCGCCCGCCGCACGCGGAGATGAAGCTGGTGCGCTGCCTGCGCGGCCGGGTCTGGGACGTGGCGGTCGACCTGCGCCCTGACTCGCCCACCTTTCTGCGCTGGCACGCCGAGGAACTCTCGCCGGACAGCCAGCGCATGCTGGTGATCCCGGAAGGCTGCGCGCACGGCTTTCAGGTGCTGGCGCCGGACAGCGAGCTGCTCTACCTGCACACCGCCTGTTACGCGCCCGAGGCCGAAGGCGGCGTCCGCCACGACGACCCGGCGCTGGGCATCCGCTGGCCGCTGCCGGTCACCGACCTCTCGCCGCGCGACACGAGCCACCCGCTGCTCGACACCGATCGCCGCGGACCGGCGCCATGAACTGCCGCCACTGCCAGCACCCGCTGGAGCACGTGTTTCTGGACCTCGGCTTCGCGCCGCCGTCCAATGCCTACCTGACGCCGGCCGACCTGCACGCGCTCGAGACCTGGTACCCGCTCAAGCTCCATGTCTGTGCGCACTGCTGGCTGGTGCAGACCGATGACTACGCCCGCGCGGATGACCTGTTCCGGCCGGACTACGCCTATTTTTCGTCCACCTCCAGCACCTGGCTGGAGCACGCCCGGCGTTATGTGGAGGCCATGCGCGAGCGGCTCGCGCTCGGGCGGGACAGCTTCGTCATCGAGGTCGCCGCCAACGACGGCTACCTCCTCCGGCACGTCATGGCCGCCGGCATCCCGTGTCTCGGCATCGAGCCCACCGCCGGCACGGCGGCGGCGGCCGAACAGCTCGGCATCCCGGTGCTGCGGAAATTCTTTGGCGAGGCACTGGCAAAGCAACTGGCCGCCCAGGGCCGGCAGGCCGACCTCATCATCGGCAACAACGTCTACGCCCACGTGCCCGACATCAACAACTTCACCCGCGGCCTCAAGGCCGCCCTCAAGCCGGGCGGCACCGTCACGCTGGAGTTCCCGCACCTGATGCGGCTGATCGAGCACACCCAGTTCGACACCGTCTACCACGAGCATTTCTCCTACCTGTCGCTGCACACCGCGAGCCGCATCCTCGCGGCCGCCGGCCTGCGCGTGTTCGACGTGGAGGAGCTGCCCACCCACGGCGGCAGCCTGCGCCTGTTCGGCTGCCACGCCGAGGATGCGCGCGCCACCGCGGCCACCGTCGCCGCGCTGCTGGCGGAAGAACGCCGCCGCGGCCTGCAAAGCCTGCACACCTACGCCGGCTTCCAGGCCCGCGCCGACCGCGTCAAGGACGACCTGCTCGAATTCCTCATCCGGCAGAAGAGAGCCGGCAAGAAAGTCGCCGCTTACGGCGCCGCCGCCAAGGGCAACACCCTGCTCAACTACGCTGGCATCAAACCAGACCTGCTGCCCTTCGTCTGCGACGCCGCGCCGTCCAAGCAGGGCAAGTTCCTGCCCGGCAGCCACATTCCCATCCTGCCACCCGACGCCCTGCGGGAGCGGCGACCGGACTACGTGCTGATCCTGCCGTGGAACATCGCCGTCGAAATTCAGCAGCAGAATCCAAATGTCCGCGAGTGGGGCGGTCGCTTCGTCATCGCCGTACCGACCCTGCAGGTGTTGAGCTGAATGATTCGCTATCTGAGCGGACCTCCGCCACCATGAAGGTTCTGCTCACCGGCGCAAGCGGCTTCATCGGTCGCCATGTCCTCGCCGAACTTCGGCGGCAGGGGATTGATACCGTGGCTGTCGGTCGCACCCGGCCCGCGGATTACGAAGGCGCCTTCATTACCGCCGACCTCTTGCAGCCCGAAGCGCCAGCCTTGGTGATCGACCGCGCGCGCGCCACACACCTGATCCACCTTGCCTGGTACACCGAGCACGGCGCCTATTGGAATTCGCCACTGAATCTGCGGTGGCTGGAGGCCACCGTGCGCCTGGCCGAGGCGTTCTGCGCCGCCGGAGGGGAAAAGCTTATTGCGGCTGGAACCTGTGCCGAATACGACTGGGCCGCTGGCTTCTGCCGCGAAGACACCACCCCGTTGGTCCCGGCAACGCTTTACGGCACCACCAAGGATGCTACGCGGCGCCTGCTCGCCGCTGTGTGTGCTGCCGCCGGGGTACCCATTGCGTGGGGCAGAGTGTTCCTGCCCTATGGCGAGGGCGAGGACATGCGGCGTCTGATTCCGTCGCTGATCGCCGTGTTCGAGGGCCGGCGCGAGCCCTTCGGCGTGAATGCCGGGGCCTACCGCGATTTTCTGCATGCGGAAGACGTCGCGCGCGGCTTCGCCTGCCTTTTACGCCAGGAGGCGAGCGGCAACTACAACATCGCCTCCGGTCAGCCGACGCGGCTCGCCGACGTGGTAACGCGGATCGCGGAAGCGCTCGGCGGCGACGCCCGGCGCGTACTCGATTTGTCTTCGGCACGGCCCGGCGAGCCCGAACTGCTGCTCGGCGACAACCGAAAACTAAAAGCGCTTGGATGGCAGGCCGTCCACGCTCCGATCCTCCAAAGGCCCGTCCGGGGAAGCTGATGTCGAACGAACGCGAGTTGTATCGGATCGAGCAGTTGCCGATCTTCCAGAACCGGATGTACGACACGGCAACCGAGGCACGCGCCTGTCCGCGAGGTGACGTCCGCTTGGTCCAGAACCTGGTCAGCGGGCTGATCTACAACGCCGAATTTCGCCCGGAGCTGATGGCCTACGATGCGAACTACCAGAATGAGCAGGCCGTCAGCCCGCACTTCCGGAGCCACCTCGACAGTGCGGCGCAGATCGTCGAGCGCACCATGGGGCGACGCGGGCTGGTCGAAGTCGGCTGCGGCAAGGGCTTCTTCCTCGAGGTAATGGCCGAGCGTGGCGTCGACATCACCGGCTTCGATCCGACGTATGAAGGCAGCAATCCGCGGGTGCAGCGCCACTATTTCGCGCCTGGCGTCGGCATCACGGCGCACGGCATCGTCCTGCGCCATGTGCTCGAGCATGTGCAAAAGCCACTGCAATTCCTGCAACAGGTGCGGGCAGCCAATGGAGGCGGCGGCCTGATCTATATCGAAGTGCCCTGCTTTGACTGGATTTGCGCGCACCGCGCCTGGTTTGACGTCTACTACGAGCACGTCAATTATTTCCGCCTCGCCGATTTCGCGCGCCTGTTCGGCAACATCGTCGACAGCGGCCGCCTGTTCGGCGATCAATACCTGTACGTGGTCGCTGATCTGGCCAGCCTGAAGGCGCCCCGCGCCGTCGAGACCGACCAGGTGGACTTCCCAGTCGACTTCCTCCGCAGTCTCGACACCGGCACGGCCCACGGGCCTGCCGCGATCTGGGGCGGCGCCTCCAAAGGGGTTATCTTCGCCCTGTTGCGGGAGCGATTAACGCGGCCGATCGCGCGGGTGATCGACATCAATCCAGCCAAGCAGGGAAAGTACCTCCCGGGTACCGGCCTCCGGGTGGAGGACCCGGCCAGCGCACTAGCCGCTCTGCCGCCGGGGGCAACGCTGTATGTGATGAATTCAAACTACCTCGAAGAAATCCGGCAAATGTCCAACAACGCCTACCGCTATGTGAGTGTCGACCATGAATGATTTTGACAACGAGGTCGCGACACGTGTTGCCACGAATGCGCACAACCCTACGCTGGCCGCCAGCACCGAGGCCTTTCTCCGCGCTTCGATCGCGGCGCAATATTCCTACAACTTCGCCTGGATGGGACGGCCAATAATCCAGTACCCGCAGGATATGGTGGCCATGCAGGAGCTCATCTGGCAGGTCAAGCCCGACCTGATCATCGAGACCGGCATCGCCCACGGCGGCTCGCTGATTTTCAGCGCCTCCATGCTCGCCCAGCTCGACCTCTGCGAGGCCATCGAATCGGGCGTTAGCATCAACCCCCGGGAATCGCGGCGCAAGGTGCTCGGCATCGACATCGACATCCGCGCCCACAACCGCGCGGCAATCGAAGCGCACCCGATGGCAACCCGCATCCAGATGCTCCAGGGCTCCAGCATCGCGCCGGACGTGGTCACGCAGGTGCACGCCATCGCCGCCAGCCATTCCCGCGTGTTGGTGTGCCTGGACAGCAACCACACCCACGACCACGTGCTGGCGGAACTTGAAGCCTACGCACCGCTGACCAGCGTGGGCAGCTACTGCGTGGTGTTCGACACCCTCATCGAGGACATGCCCGAGAGCATGTTCCCCGACCGCCCCTGGGGGCCGGGCAACAACCCCAAGACGGCAGTCCGGGAATACCTGAAAAGCCACCCGGAGTTCGAGATCGATCAGAGCATCCAGCACAAGCTGCTGATCACGGTTGCGCCGGATGGCTTCCTCAAGCGTCTCTGATCCCGCCGTCATCTCGGCGGCGCCGCTCCCCAGCGTGCGGCGGAACATCGTCGCCAACTATCTGGGCAACGCCTGGTCGGCCGCGATGGGCCTGGCCTTCGTTCCGCTGTACATCAGCTATCTCGGCATGGAGGCCTACGGGCTGATCGGGGTCTTTGCCCTGGTGCAGGCGTGGATGAGCGTTCTGGACATGGGCTTGACGCCCCTGCTGACCCGCGAAATGGCGCGCCTCACGGCCGGCGCCCACACTCCGCAAAGCATCCGTGACCTGCTGCGTTCCGTGGAATCGATCTACGGCGCCGTCGCCGTCGTCATGGCGATCGGCATTGCGGCTGTGGCGCCCTGGCTGTCTGCGCACTGGCTCCGGGCCGAACAATTGCCTGACGCAACCGTCGCGCAGGCGCTGGCGATTGCCGGCGTGGTCATCGCGCTACGATGGCTGAGCGGCTTGTATCGCGGGGCGATCAACGGCCTGCAGCACCAGGTCTGGCTGAACGGTTGTACGGCCCTTTTCGCCACCGTGCGAGGCGCGGGGACCGTGCTGGTGCTGGCGCTGATCGCTCCGAGCATTCAGCTATTCTTCATCTTTCAGGGCATCGTGGTTGCGCTGGAAACCGCTGTTCTGGCGCTGCACATGCATCGGCTGCTTCCGGCATCGC
>PKCW01000160.1 GCA_002862965.1 Pseudomonadota bacterium | reverse complement strand
GATTGCCCGCGATCATGTTGATGATGCTGGCGGGCACGAAGAAGGGCGAGATCTTGCGCGGCGAATGATCGTTTTCGAGAAACGCGAGGTGATTCTTTTCGATGCCCTCGATGCCGCCGATGCCGGACCCGATCGAGAGACCGATGCGTTCGGCGTTCTCGGGCGTCACTTCCAGCCGCGCGTCGGTGATGGCTTCCTGGGCGGCCGCGACGCCGTACTGGATGAAGGTGTCCATGCGTCGGGCATCCTTGCTCGACATGTAGCGCGTGGCGTCGAATCCCCGCACCTGGCCACCGATGCGCGTCGGGAACTTGGAGAGGTCGAAACCGACTTCCAATGTGCCGATACCGCTCTGTCCGGCCAGCAGCGCGGACCAGGTCGAGGGCGTATCCAGACCCAGGGGGGTCATCATGCCGAGGCCGGTGACAACAACGCGGCGCTTATCCATGCGGGCCGGTCTCTCCATGCGCGATTCATTAACGAAAAACCGCCGCCATCGGGCGACGGTTTTCTGGGGCGGCGAAAGGATGGGATGCGGATCAGGTGCTCAGGTGGGCCTTGACGTAGTCGACGGCCTGGCCAACCGTGGTCAGCTTCTCGGCTTCCTCATCGGGAATCTCGCACTCGAATTCCTCTTCCAAAGCCATCACGAGTTCAACGGTGTCCAGCGAATCGGCGCCGAGATCGTCGACGAAGTGAGCTTCCAGGGTCACTTCTTCTTCCTTGACCCCGAGCTGTTCCACGATGATCTTCTTGACCCGTTCTTCGATGCTGCTCATTTTCCTACAATCCTCTCGATTCGCCCGCGGATACCGGCGTGCGGGCGCCATTGTAATGAAAGGCGGTGAATCTGTCACCGCCGCCAAAAAGGGGGTCAGGCCATGTACAGCCCGCCATTGACGTGCAAGGTTTCGCCGGTGATGTAGCCGGCGGCGTCCGATGCGAGGAAGCTCACGGCGTGAGCGATGTCCTGGGCCGCGCCCAGACGTCCCAGCGCGACCTGGGACAGGATGGCGGCGCGCTGGGCGTCATTCAATGCGTCGGTCATGTCCGTGGCGATGAAGCCCGGTGCCACCACGTTCACGGTAATGCCGCGGGAACCGACTTCGCGCGCCAGCGATTTCGAGAATCCGATGATGCCGGCCTTGGCGGCCGCATAATTGCTCTGGCCGGCATTGCCCATCACGCCGACCACCGAGGCGATGCTGATGATGCGTCCCCAGCGCGCCTTCATCATGGGACGCAGGCAGGCCTGCGACAGCCGGTAGACGGAGGTCAGGTTGGTCGCAATGATGTCGTCCCATTCGGCATCCTTCATCCGCATGAGCAGATTGTCGCGCGTGATGCCGGCATTGTTGACTAGAACGGCGGGTTCGCCGGGCTGGCTCCGGATGCCCTCCATCAAGGCGGCCACCGACTCGGGATCGGTCACGTCGAGCACCCGTCCCAGGCCCTGGCCCGCGTGCTGTTTCAGGTCGGCATCGATGCGCTCGGCGCCCGCCGCCGAGGTCGCCGTTCCGACGACGAAAAAGCCGCTGGCGCCGAGCGCCCGGGCAATCGCCTGACCGATACCGCGGGACGCGCCGGTGACCAGCGCGATGCGTGCTTCACTCATGTCAAATCTCCAGCGCGCTGTGCAAGGCCTTGGTCAGCGACTCCGGGTCGAACACCGGCAGGAAACTGGCGTCGCGCTCGATGCGCTTGCCCAATCCGCTCAGCACCTTGCCCGGGCCCGGTTCGACAAACAGCGCCAGGCCGTCCGCCGTCATCGCCCGGATCACCTCGACCCAGCGGACGGGGCGATGCAGTTGCTGCACCAGCGCGCTGCGGATCGCCTGCGGATCGCTGTGGGGCCGAGCGTCCACATTATGGATCACCGGCACCCGCGGCGCCCGGATGGTCACGGCCTGCAGCACCTCGGCGAGTCGTTCTGCGGCCGGGGCCATCAGCGCGCAGTGCGAGGGTACGCTGACCGGCAGGATGATGGCCTTCTTGGCCCGCCGCGCGCTGGCGGCCTCGATGGCCCGCTCCACGGCGGCGCGATGGCCCGCAATCACCACCTGGCCGGGCGAATTGAAATTGACCGCCTCGACCACCTGACCCTGAGCCGCCTCGGCGCAGGCTTCGGCGACCTGCGCATCTTCCAGGCCCAGAATCGCCGCCATGGCGCCCTCGCCGGCGGGCACCGCCTGCTGCATGAGCTCTCCGCGCCGGGCGACGATGCGCACGGCATCGGCGAAGTCGATGGCTTCGGCGCAGACCAGCGCCGTGTACTCGCCCAGACTGTGCCCGGCCATGGCCCGCGGCGAGGGCCCATTCTCACCCTGCCACACCCGCCACACCGCGACGCCCGCCGCGAGCAGGGCCGGCTGGGTGATGGCCGTCTGGTTGAGTTTCTCTTCCGGGCCGGCTTGCACCACGGCCCAGAGGTCGTACCCGAGTACGGCACTGGCCTCCTCATAGCACGCGCGCACCTCGGGAAACTCGTCCGCCAGGGTCGCCAGCATCCCAACGGACTGGGAACCCTGCCCCGGAAAAATCACGCCGATCGTCATGGTGGTCGCTTACCCCGTGCCGGTTGACCGATGGCTCCCGAAACCACTGCTCGGGAGATTCGGCGCGCATCCTACCATGCACAAACGGACCGAGGCAGGCGCAACCGGCCGGCACCCGCGGCGCGGGTCGGCGTCTCGGCGCGGCGTTCCAGGCGGGGCGATGCTGTTAAAATCGGCCCATGACGATCCAGCCCCCCGATTCCCCCGCAATCTGGAAACCGCACGTCACCGTCGCGGCCATCGCCCAGCGCGACAGCCGGTTCCTGCTGGTCGAGGAACCGGGGCGCGACGGCACCGTGTTCAACCAGCCCGCCGGCCATCTGGAGCCCGGTGAAAGCCTGATCGAGGCGGTCATTCGCGAGACCCTGGAGGAAACCGGCTATCGCTTCGAGCCGCGCGGCGTGGTGGCGCTGTATCTGTGGCGGCCCACCCCGACGAGCGACCGCACCATCCTGCGCGTGAATTTCTGGGGTGAACTGACGGAACAGGCGCACCCGGGTCCGCTCGATTCCGACATCGTGGCCACACACTGGTTTCACGCCGATGCGCTGCGCGCGCAGGCCGACCGGCTGCGCAGCCCGCTGGTGCTGCGCGCCGTCGAGGATTTCGCGCGTGGCCTGCATCTGCCGCTGGAGGCCGTGTTCGATCTGGTCGGCGAACCGGAGGCGATCGCCCTTGACTGAGCGCCCGCTGGTCATCGTCGGCATGTCGGGCGGCGTGGACAGCTCGGTCGCGGCGCTGCGCCTGATCGAGGCGGGCTACCGCGTCGAGGGCCTGTTCATGTTCAACTGGGAAGACCCGGACAGCGACTGCGATGCCGCCCGGGATTACCAGGACGCGCGCAGCGTCTGCGAAGAACTTGGCATCGCGCTGCACCGGGTGCATTTCGCGGCGGAATACCGCGAGCAGGTGTTTCAGCATTTCCTGCATGAATATGGCGCCGGGCGCACGCCCAACCCGGACATCCTGTGCAACCGTGAGATCAAGTTCCGTCGTTTCCTGCGCCATGCCCGGCGACTGGGCGCGGATTTCATCGCCACCGGCCACTATGCCCGTGTGGCGCCCGGCCCCGACGGCCCAAGGCTGCTGACCGCGCGCGACAGCGACAAGGACCAGACCTATTTTCTGCACGCCATCGACCCCGAGGCGCTGACCCGCACGCTGTTCCCCATCGGCGAGCTGACCAAGCCGGAGGTGCGCCGCCTTGCCGAACAGGCGGGCCTGCGCACCGCGCGCAAAAAGGACAGCACCGGCATCTGCTTCATCGGCGAGCGTGATTTCAACGCCTTCCTGTCGCGTCATCTGCCCGCCCGTCCCGGCATCATGGTGGATTGCGAAGGGCGCCAGCTGGGCGTCCATCAGGGCCTGATGTTCTACACCCTGGGTCAGCGCAAGGGCTTGGGACTGGGCGGCGCGCGCGCGGGCAACGGCGCGCCCTGGTATGTGCTGGACAAGGATCTGGCGGACAACCGGCTCATCGTCGGACAGGAACACGACCATCCGCGCCTGCTGTCGCGCACGCTCTGGACCGAGACGCCGCACTGGCTTGCCGGCGATCCAGCGCAGCCACCCCGGGACGGCCTGCACGCCAAGGTGCGCTATCGCCAGAGTGCCCAAAGCTGTCGGATCAGCGTTCAGGGCGAGGGCTTGCGGGTGGATTTCGAGACCCCGCAATGGGCGGTGACGCCCGGACAATCGATCGTCTTCTACAGGCAGGACCAGTGTCTGGGGGGCGCCGTGATTCGCGTCCGCCTCACCCTCGACTGTCCCGCGACGGATCAGGAACTTCCCGCATGAACGCCACACCGACCGATCGCCTGCTCGCCTTGGCCGGTGTTTTCCAGGCGGCCGTCCTCGTCGACCGGATGGCGCACCGCGGTCGCGGCGCGCTCGACGCCGCCGCCCTGCAGGCGAGCATCAACAGTCTCTATGCAACCGATGCCGAAAACGTCGCCGCGGTCTACGGGGGCGCCGCCGGCGTCCGGGTCGGACTCGAGGCCTTGAGCGAGCACCTCGGGCAGCGCGGCATGGACGCCCGGCATCCCATCACTTACTACCTCGCCAGCCTGCTGTTTCTGGAGGGCCGGGTCCAGCGCAGCCCGCTGCTGGTGCAGCGGCTGACCGACGGCATCCGCGCAGCCCTCGCCAAGATCCCGATGTTCGGCGCCGACGGCGCGCCCGTCCTCACCCATCTCGCCGCCGTCTACCAGGAAACCGCCGGGCAGGCCGGCCCCCGCATCGTCGTGCGGGGCGACCCCGAACAGATCAAGGCAGCCGGCGCAGCCGACCTGATCCGGGTGCTGTTGCTGGCCGGCATCCGATCGGCCTGGCTCTGGCGCCAATGCGGCGGGCGGCGGCTGACGCTGCTGCTGCAGACGCGCCGACTGCGACGCGACGCCGGCGCCCTTCTGGCGCATCTCGACGCCGCCTGAAGGCGTTCGTAGAGTGCCCCGCGGCCTTTCGCTATAATCCGCGCCATCGCAAGGCCGTCGGCGGCGCGCCCGGTACCGCTGCAACCCGCCGCTCGAGCGCCGCCGCGGCGCATGCTTCACCTGCCGATTCCACGCCCGAATTGACTTCAACCTTGGGGAGAAACCGATGACAGACAGTTTCAAGGCGCGCACCACCCTGAACGTGGCCGGTCGCGAATATGAAATCTATCGGCTGGACGCCGTGCAGAGCGACACGCTCGCCCGGTTGCCCTACTCCCTCAAGATCCTCCTCGAGAATCTGCTGCGCACCGAGGATGGCGTCAACATCACCCGCGCCGACATCGACGCGCTGCTCAACTGGAATCCCACCGCCGAACCGGACACCGAGATTGCCTTCACGCCGGCGCGCGTGGTGCTGCAGGACTTCACTGGCGTGCCCTGCGTGGTCGATCTCGCCGCCATGCGCGATGCCGTGAAGGCCCTGGGTGGGGATCCCAACAAGATCAATCCGCTCTCCCCGGCCGAACTGGTCATCGATCACTCGGTGATGGTGGACGAATTCGGTCGCCCCGATGCCGCCGAACTCAACGCGAAAATCGAATTCGAGCGCAACCAGGAACGCTATCGTTTCCTGCGCTGGGGCCAGACGGCATTTTCCAACTTCCGCGTCGTGCCGCCGGACACCGGCATCGTGCATCAGGTCAACCTCGAATACCTTGCCCGCGTGGTGTTCACGCGCGAGGACAACGGCCGCACCGTCGCCTACCCGGACACCGTGGTCGGCACCGACTCGCACACCACCATGATCAACGGCGTCGGCGTGCTGGGCTGGGGCGTGGGCGGCATCGAGGCCGAGGCGGCCATGCTCGGCCAGCCCATCTCCATGCTCATCCCGCAGGTGGTGGGCTTCCGCCTCACCGGCAAGCTGGCCGAAGGCGCCACCGCGACCGATCTCGTGCTGACCATCACCGAGATGCTGCGCAAGAAGGGCGTGGTCGGCAAGTTCGTCGAATTCTTCGGTCCCGGGCTCGAGCACCTGCCGCTGGCCGACCGCGCCACCATCGCCAACATGGCCCCTGAATACGGCGCCACCTGCGGCATCTTCCCCATCGACCAGGAAACCCTGAACTACCTCAACCTGTCCGGCCGCAGCGCCGAGCAGGTCGCGCTGGTGGAAGCCTACGCCAAGGCGCAGGGCCTCTGGCGCGACCCGGCCGTGGAGGCGGTCTACAGCGACGTGCTGGCGCTCGACATGTCCAGCGTCGTCCCCAGCCTGGCCGGCCCCAAACGGCCGCAGGACCGCGTGAAGCTGACCGACATGCAGTCGACCTATCGCGAAGCGCTCAAGCCCATGACCGCGGCGCGCGAAGCCAGGAACGGCG
>PKCW01000064.1 GCA_002862965.1 Pseudomonadota bacterium | reverse complement strand
GTCTGTAGTTGGCGTGACAGCCGGTGCACTGCGCCAAGGTGCGGCTCAGGCTCGTCAGGACCCCATCGGCGTCCTTGCGGCGCGCGGCGGCGGCGATTTCATCCGCGGTCCTGTGAAAGGCGATCGCGCGCTCGGCAAATCCCGGTGCGCCGGCGCGCATGCGCTGACACTGGCCTTCCATCTCGCGGGAATAGCCCATGGCGGATGCGGCTGTCTCGATGGCGGGGAAGTCCTTTCTGGCAAGGCCCGCGACGATCGCCTGGACGGCCTCGAGGTGCGCGCGCATGTTCTGCTTCTGGTGGTTGGCCATCGGCAGGCTGAGCGGCAGCGGGGTGCGGGTATCGTGGTGATGCTGGGCCATCGGGCCATGATGCGACGCATCGGGCGCGGCGGCCCCCGCGGCGAGGCTCATGCCCAGTATCAGCGCGCCGGTCAGCCCGGTCTTGACGGTCATTGGATTCTCCATGGATTCGAGGGAATGCAGCGCCCTCCGAGGCCGGTGCGCGTGCGCTGCGACTGGATCAGCTTGGCACAATGCCGGCGTGCGTGGACTGCGACCGATAGTCGCAGCGCGCCGCCCGCGGTGGTGAGCGGTCGGTGCGACGCCGGCATCAGGCCAAGACCAGGATGAGCAGGCCGAAGCCGATGCGGTACCAGGCAAACAGGGTGAAGTCGTGGTGCTGGATGTAGCGCAACAGGGCGCGCACCGCGACGAAGGCACTGGCGAAGGCCGCCAGGAAACCCACTGCAAACGGCCCCAGATCGGCGGCGCCGAGCAGGTCGCCATGTTTGTAGAGGTCGTAGAGGGTTGCGGCAAACATGGTGGGGATGGCGAGGAAGAAGGAGAATTCCGTCGCCGCCTGGCGCGAGAGGCCGAACCAGAGCCCGCCGATGATGGTGGCGCCCGAGCGTGACACGCCGGGAATGAGCGCCACGGTCTGGGCCAGCCCCACCTTGAGCGCGTCGCGGGCGCGCATCTCCTCCACACGGTGGACGCGCACGACGTGCGTGCGCCGTTCGGTCCAGAGGATGAACACGCCACCCAGGATCCAGGCGGCCGCCACGATGGGCGTCTGGAACAGGACCGACTTGATCGGCCCAATGAACAGCGCGCCCAGCACCGCGGCCGGCAGAAAGGCGATCAGGACGTTGGTCGCAAAGCGTTGCGCCGCAGGATCGTTCGGCAAGCCGCGGATGATCGCGCCGAGCCGCGCGCGATACTCCCAGCATATGGCCAGGATGGCGCCGAGCTGGATCACGACCTCGAACAGCTTGCCCTTCTCATCGTGCACGCCCATGAGTTCGGCGGCGAGGATCAGATGCCCGGTGCTGGAAACCGGGAGGAATTCGGTCAGGCCTTCGATGATGCCCAGGATCAGTGCCGCAAGGTAGGCCGACATGCGAAAGCTCCAGCAAGTGAACGGCGGCCATTATGCGGGTCGGCGCGCGCCCTCGCCATCCCGGGCGGGCGGGGTGTCGTGCGGCGCCGACCTGGGGCGGGTGCAGCCAGGATCAGCCCTCGGCAAGAACCCTTCGCACCGATTGCAGCCGGGCGTGACGCAGGGCCTGCCCCAACGCCGGGCCCGTGAGGCCCGCTTTGCGCAGCGGTTCGCTGATGACCGTCTGGACTGCTGCCAAGGCGGTACCCAGACGGTCCGCGCGGCGTAGGGTCGCATCGGTAAAGTCTTCCCATGCCCGGAGCAAGTCGATGAATTCCATCAGCCGGGCGGGCCGACGCAGCGCGTCGCAACGCTCCAGAAAGGCGAGCCAGGGTTCCGGATCGTTTCCCGCCGGCAGCGACGCCCCCGGTCCCAGCGCCAGAGCGGCCAGATCGGCGAAGCGAGCCGGGACGCGGTGCCGCGCGGCGACTGCGCCGTGGGCGGCCGGCCCTGCGGCGGCGGCATGCCACAGGCCGGCATAGCGCACCGTCGGGCGGGGGTCATCGGCCGCCAGACGGTCGAGAAAGCGCCGCCAGAGCGGCTGCCCCTGCGCGGGCCAAGGCAGTTCGGGCCACAGCACCGCATGCGCCCCGCAGCCCTGCAGGACCTCGAAAAACATCCCGGGCGCCGCCTGTTCCAGGGCTTTCTCCCATTCCCGCCAGATTCGCTCGGGCGGCAGTTCAGCCAGCATCCCCGTGGCGACCATCCGGCGCATCAGCGACAGGGTTTCGGGCGCAACCGCAAAACCCAGCGGCGCCAGGCGGGCGGCGAAACGCGCGACGCGCAGCACGCGCAGCGGGTCTTCCACGAAGGCGGGAGAAACATGCCGCAGCAGGCGCGCCGCCAGATCGCGCTGGCCACCAAAGGGATCGATCAGTGTGCCGTCGGCGGCGCGTGCCATGGCATTGATGGTGAGGTCGCGTCGGCGCAAGTCGTCTTCCAGCGTCACGTCCGGTTCGGCATGAACCATGAAGCCGTGGTGACCCGGGCCGCTTTTGCGTTCGGTGCGGGCGAGGGCGTATTCCTCGCCGGTCGCGGGATGCAGGAACACCGGGAAATCACGCCCGACCTGCCGGAAGCCGTGGGCGCGCATCTGCTCTGGGGTTGCGCCGAGGACCACATGGTCGCGTTCATGTACCGGCAGACCGAGCAGCGCGTCGCGGACGGCGCCACCGACCAGGCAGGTCTGCAGCGGGAGTTCCTGTTTCAGGCGGCTCATGGGCGCTTTGCCCGGCGGTATCGGGTGGTGGTCGACGGCATGCGCAGCCTCGACGGAGTCCTTTTCACGCTGCGAGCATTGCAGGCACGCCCGACACGAGCAGGCCCGATGCTCATCCCGATACCGCGCAGGGTCGCCGGGGAGTCGAACGCGATCGAGCCAGCGCCCAGCCCGCTGCTCATTCAGCCACCGCGCGAGGCGCCCACAGACGCCAGATGCGGCCCTGCCGGGAGTCGCCGACATAGACCGCGCCGTCGGGGCCAATGGCCACCCCGCCGGGCCGGTAGCGGGCGGCGCCGGGATCGCGGATCGGATCGCGACCGGCGAATTCCCCCGCGAATGTGCGGCTGGACCCGGCCGCGCCCTGCCGCGTGAACGGCACGAACGCGATGGCGTAACCGGCCTGAGGCAGGGGCGCACGGTTCCACGATCCATGCAGCGCGACCAGCGCGCCGCCGCGATAGGGCGGCGGCAGGCGCTCATCGTCATCGAAGGCGAGGGCGTTGGGGGCCAGATGTGCCGGGAGCGCGAGCAGGGGCCGCGGGTACGCGCCGCAGCGGCCGACACGACGGCCGTCTCCGCCATATTCCGGGGCCAGGACGCGCTGGTCCAGAGCCGGGTCGAAATAGCAGTATGGCCACCCGAAATCGCTGCCTGGAGCGAGACGCAGCAATTCCTCGGCCGGCTTTTCGGCGTTGGCCTGTGCGTCGAAGTATGCCGGCCAGAGGCCGCCGAGTTGATCGCGGCCGTGCTGGAGGGCGTAGAGCGTCTCATCGGTCTTGCGCCAGGCCAGGGCGAGCGCATTGCGAACGCCGCGTGCCTGCGCCGTCCCGTCGGCGGGATGGCGCTGTCCGGTCCGGGTCGCCTCGTAGCGCCAGATCCCGGCTTGTGCGTCTCGTTCCGGGCAGGGATCCAGGCCGGGCGAACCAGGTCTGCGATCCACCTCTTGGCAGGCGTTCGAGGGCGCGCCCACGTTCACATAGAGTCCTCCCCGGCCGTCGAGCGCGATGGATTTGGCGGCATGCTGACGCTGATCAGGAAATCCGCTGACCACGACCGCAGCCGACCCGACCGGCCATCCGCTTTGGCGGTCCAAGGCATAGCGGAGGACGCGAAGGTTTTCGCCAATGAACAGGGCGGTTCCGGTCAGGGCCAGACCGGTGCCGCCGGTTGCGCCGAAACGAAATCCCGCATCGGCACGGCCATCGCCGTCCCGGTCCTGCAGCGCGATGATCGGTCCACGGCCGTCCACCGCCGGGAAGGGCGGTTCAGCCGTGCGCGCTGGACCGTCGGTGATGAGGTAGACGGTGCCGCCCGGGCCGACCGCCAGATGACGCGCCGCGCCGAGGCCGTGCGCAAAGACCTGTGCGCACCATCCGGCGGGCAGCGACAGCGTATCGGGCGTGGGTGGGCATGTGGCGGCTCGAGCCGGTGGGGTCAGGCTCAGGGCCGCGATGACCAGCGCGGCCCCTGGCCCGGCCCGACGACCGGCGGCCATTCTGGGTCGCTCGAGTCGGCGCTGCACTCTTCGGGAGCCTCTTGCGCGCGGGAAGTGCATGATGACTCCAGTTCCGTCGGGGCCGCTGTCATGTGGCTATACTCTACGCGTCTCAACGCGTCCGGCGGGCGCGTCGCCGTCCAGGCAACAGGGTAGCGCACATGCAAGACACCCGGATCGTCATCGCCTACTGCACCCAGTGTCAATGGCTGTTGCGAGCGGCCTGGCTGGCGCAGGAGTTGCTAATGACTTTCGGGCAGGATGTGAAGGAGGTCGCCCTGCGGCCGGGTTTGGGGGGCATTTTCGAGATTCACCTGAATGACGAACTGCTCTGGTCGCGTGCCCGGGAGGGTCGTTTTCCGGAGGCCCGGGAGATCAAGCAACGGGTCCGGGACCGCATCGATCCGGATCGCGACCTGGGACACATCGACCGCGGGCAGGCGCATTGAACATGCAGCGTGGATTGATCATGGCCGGATTCCTGCTGGTGGGGATCGGCGTTTCCCGGCCATGGTCGACGCGTCTGCGGCTGGGCCGATTGCCGGGCGACTTTTACTGGCGCAGCGATACCGTCGCGGTTTATGTTCCGTTGGCCACGAGCTTGATCGTGAGTCTGGTGCCAGGCCTCGTGCTCTGGTATCCGCGGCGCTGATGGGTGTCCCACGCGGGCAGGTTTGAGTAGACTTCTGGCACGCCAGCCAAAGCTGGGTTTTCCAGAAGGGGGAAGGTTGAAGGGGGAAGCGCAATCCATGAAAAAAAGCAGATCGGTGGGCGTTTTGCTGCTGGGGCTTGGGGTGGGCATGGGGCAGGCCCATGGCGCAGGTTTTCTCTCGGCGGATGTGCTGGAGCGCGCTTACCAGGCGCACCTGGGCTTCGATGGCCTCGGTGATACCAGCCCCGATGTCGTCTCGCCGCAGCCCTTGGGGGACCATTTTTTCCTCACCACGGGATACCGTTCACGCAGCGAGATCCTGGGGGACTTCAGTCTTCCGCTGGACGCGCTGTCTGCCGGAATCGGCGGACGCTACACCTTGACCGCCCCATTGACCGGCATCTCGATGGATCTGTTCGGGGGCATCTCTTACCTGCATCGCCACGACGAGTTGTTCGCGACCGACCTCTGGCAGGGCTATGGCCTGGGCGGTGGGCTGCGGATGGGCATTCAGGAGGCTTTCGCGCTTGAATTCGAGGTCTTGCAGAACGCGCTGGACAATCGCCGGGACGAGGTCACCTCCGGACTGCTGCGCTATTCCCTGGGCGCCTTGTATCGGCTGTCGCCCAACCTCGGATTGACTGCTTCGTACACGACGGGCGAGTACGAAAAGGATCTGCAAGGCCAGGATCTGTCCGAATGGCGGTTCGGCGCGCGTCTGGGATTCTGACGCCGCCGATCAGGCGTGCCGGGATGCCGGCGCGTCACGCACATGGATCTCGTCTGCCCAAGGGCAAAGCTCGCGGTTCAGGCCCTTTTTCGGGCCAGCGAGAGGCCGTCTGCCACGGGCAACAGGCACAGGTCGATGCGCTCGTCGCTGCGCCGCGCGGCGTTGAAAGCCCGCAAGGCGACCGTATCTTCATCGGTGATCGCAGGGTCCGCCACATGGCCGGACCACAAGGTGTTGTCCACCGCGATGACGCCGCCCGGCCGCAGCAGTTTCAGGCAGGCCTCGAAATAGGCGGCATACCCGGTCTTGTCTGCGTCGATGAAGGCGAAGTCGAATCGGCCCGATTCCCCGGCATCGATCAGCGCGTGCAGGGTTTCCAGCGCGGGCCGAAGGTGCAGGCGGATGCGATCGGCAACATCGGCTTGCTGCCAGTAGCGCCGGGCGATCGCCGTCCATTCCGCGCTGATGTCGCATGCGACGAGTTCGCCGTTCTCCGGCAGGGCCAGTGCCGTGATGAGGGCGCTATAGCCTGTATAGACGCCGATCTCGAGGCTGCGCCGCACGCCCAGGCTGCGGATCAGGAAGTCCAGGAACTGACCCTGTTCCGGCGCGATCTGCATGTTGGCTTCGGGGAGGCGCGCGGTTTCCTCGCGCAGGGCGCGGGCGATGTCCGGTTCGCGCACGCCGAATCCGCAGAGATAGGCGCCGAGTCGGTCATCCATCGTCAGCGTCTTGCGACTCACGCGTTCAACCCCGCTTCATGGTGTCGAAAAATTCGCCGTTGGTCTTGGTGTTTTTCATGCGATCGAGCAAAAACTCGATGGCGGCGAGTTCGTCCATGGAGTGCAGGAGCTTGCGCAGTATCCAGATCTTCTGCATTTCTTCCTGCGGGATGAGGAACTCCTCGCGCCGGGTTCCCGAGCGGTTGATG
>PKCW01000258.1 GCA_002862965.1 Pseudomonadota bacterium | reverse complement strand
GACCCCAGTAGCCCTGCAACCACACCACGCACCGGGCCGGGGCCTTGTCACACAGCGAACGCAGGCGACCCGCGAGCCCAATGCCAAGGGCCTGCTGGTCGAGCTGAATGCGTATGGCGTTCGCACCGGGGTCGACGTCCGTCATACCTAACCACGCTTGACCAATGTCAATTCCACTCCACTCCACCACCACCGGCAGCTGAAGCAGTCTTTCCCTGTTGCGGCCGAGCCAGACTCGAACGTCGGATGCACGCTCGACAGAGGGTCCGTTCACGAAGGTCAACTCGGTCACAGGCACGACCTCCACAATGGACTTGGAAGTGGTCTTGGGCATCGACTCATTACTAGGGGCAACTTCGTGCAGGCTGCAAGCGACACACATCGAGGCGACGAGTACAGTGCGAAGCACGGCATCGAAAAGCCGAGATGCGGGGCGGTAACAGACATTCATCACCCATCCACGCTACCCGAGCACACACCTGCCTGTCCAGCGAAGCAGTCATGGCCCGAGCCGCGCCTGTGGCGAGGGCCAACCCCCCCCTTGTTTTCAGTCATAACTGAAAGATGTTAATGCTCAGGCATGAACGACACGCCCACCCCTGCCAGATCGAGCCAGCTTCCGGCGTTTGTCGAGGAAGTAGCGTTGATTCTCGAGCAGAGCGGCCTCAACCGCACGGCAGGCCGAATTCTTGGGCGGCTACTGGTGTGCGAGCCCCCCCACCAATCCTCGAAAGAGCTTGCAGATGCGCTTCATGTGTCACGCGCCAGCATCTCCACCGGAACCCGGCTGCTGCTCCAGCTCAAGATGCTGCGAAAGGTCCCCGTTCATGCGAGCCGAGAGACCTACTTTGCACTCTCGGACACGGCATGGTCGGACCTCATGCAGGGCGAGCTATTACGCGTTCTGCGCATGCATAAGCTCGCGCAACGTGGCCTCGGCCTTGTCCGAGATTGTCCATTGTCCCGGGCCGATCTCATCGGCGAGCCCGAGGCCTTCGAGCTTGCGCAGCCGCCCGACCGGAATCTCGAGCCGCCCGGTGACCGCGGCCGGGGTCAGTTCCCGCATCGTGCGCTCGCGTGCGTTCGGCACCACGCGCACCCAATCGTTGGCGCCGGCGATCATCTCCTCGACTTCGGCCAGCGCAAGATCGCCGCGCAGCTTGAGGGTCAGCGCCTGGCTGTGGCAGCGCATGGCGCCGATGCGCACGCAGAGCCCGTCGATCGGTACCGGCCGATCGACCCGGCCGAGGATCTTGTTGGTCTCGGCCTGACCTTTCCATTCCTCGCGGCTCTGGCCGTTCTCCAGCGCCACGTCGATCCACGGAATGAGACTGCCGGCAAGCGGCACACCGAACTGCCGGCTCGGAAACGCCTCGCTCTGCAACGCCTGGGCGACCCGCCGGTCGATCTCGAGAATGCCGGAGGCCGGATCGGCCAGTTCGGGGGCGACCGCATCGTGCAGCGCGCCCATCTGGGCCAGCAGTTCGCGCATGTGCTGCGCGCCCGCGCCCGAGGCCGCCTGGTAGGTCATGGAGCTGACCCACTCCACCGCATCGGCGGCGAACAGCCCGCCCAAGGCCATCAGCATCAGGCTGACCGTGCAGTTGCCGCCGATGTAATCCTTCACGCCGGCCGCGAGCGCCGCATCGATCACCGGCCGGTTGACCGGATCGAGGACGATGACCGCCCCCGCGTCCATGCGCAGCGCCGATGCCGCATCGATCCAGTAGCCGCGCCAGCCGGCCGCGCGCAGACCGCCATGCACGGCCTTGGTGTAGTCGCCGCCCTGGCAGCTGACGATGACGTCCATTTCGCCCAGCGCGCCGAGGTCATGGGCATCGCGCAAAGGCGGCAGCGGCCGGCCGATGTCCGGCGCCGCTGCGCCCGTCTGGGAGGTCGAGAAAAACACCGGCGCGGCGATCCGCTGAAAATCCCCTTCGGCGCGCATGCGCTCCATGAGCACCGAACCCACCATGCCCCGCCAGCCGACGAAACCCACGCGCATCACTCATCTCTCCCTTTGACTCGTCCAGCTCCAACACGCCGCCGCGCAGCCACCGACTTTCAGCCCAGCGCCGCGACCACGGCATCGCCCATGGCAACGGTGCCGACCGTGGCCTCGCCCGCCTGGGCGATGTCCGCCGTGCGCAGACCTTGATCCAGCACGCGCGCCACGGCACGCTCGACCCGGTCGGCCAGCACGGGCGCGCCCAGGCTGTAGCGCAGCATCATGCCCACCGACAGGATCGTCGCCAGGGGATTGGCCACGCCGCGGCCGGTGATATCGGGCGCCGAGCCGTGGATCGGCTCGTAGAGCCCCTTGCCACTCGCATCCAGGGACGCCGAGGGCAGCATGCCGATGGAACCGGTGAGCATGGAGGCCTCATCGGAGAGGATGTCGCCGAACAGGTTGCCGGTCACCATCACGTCGAACTGCTTGGGATTGCGCACCAGTTGCATGGCCGCATTGTCCACCAGCATGTGGCTCAGGGTCACATCGGGGTACTCGGCCGCCACCTCGCAGACCACGTCGCGCCAGAGCTGGGTGCTTTCGAGCACATTCATCTTGTCGACCGAACACAGCCGGCCACCGCGCCGCTGCGCCGCCTTGAACGCCACGTGCGCGATGCGCCCGATCTCCGCCTCGCTGTAGATCATGGTGTTGATGCCGACGCGCTCGCCGTTCCGGGTCTCGATGCCGCGCGGTTCGCCGAAGTACACATCCCCGGTGAGCTCGCGCACGATGAGGATGTCCAGCCCGGCGACGATCTCGGGCTTCAGGCTGGAGGCGCCGGCGAGCTGCGGGAACACCACCGCGGGGCGCAGATTCGCGAACAGGTTCAGGTCCTTGCGGATGGCCAGCAGTCCGCGCTCGGGGCGCTGATGGCGCGGCAAGGCATCGTAGCGCGGTCCGCCCACCGCGCCCAGCAGCACGGCATCGGCGGCACGTGCTTGTTCCCGCGTCGACGCGGGATAGGGCTCGCCGGTCGCGTCCACCGCGCAACCACCGAGCAGCCCCTCTTCCCAATCGAGCGCCAGCCCGTGGTCGCGCCGCAGCGCGTCCAGCACCTTCAGCGCCTCGGCGACGATTTCCGGGCCGATGCCGTCGCCCGGCAACACCAGTATGTGCTTGCTCATGAATGGATGATCCTTGTGTCAGTCGGCGAAGAGCCAGGCGGCCTCGGCGCGGCGCCGGGCCTCGTAGGCACGGATGCGGTCGGCGCGCTGCAACGTCAGGCCGATGTCGTCCAGCCCATTGAGCAGGCAGTGACGGCGGAAGGGATCGACGGTGAAGGCGATCTGCTCCCCGGCCGGCGTCGTGAGCATCTGCGCCTCGAGATCCACGTTGAGGCGGTACCCGGGCGTGGCCTGCGCTTCCTGGAACAGCCGGTCCATGACGGCGCCCGGCAGCACGATGGGCAGCACACCGTTCTTGAAGCAGTTGTTGAAGAAGATATCGGCGAAGCTGGGCGCCAGCACCACGCGGAAACCGGCATCGCTGAGCGCCCAGACCGCGTGCTCGCGCGAGGACCCGCAGCCGAAATTCTCCCGCGCCAGAAGGATCTCGGCGCCCTGGTAGCGGGGCTGGTTCAGAATGAAGTCCGGGTTGACGCGGCGCGTGGCGTTGTCGACGTCCAGCCCGCCTTGATCCAGATACCGCCAGTCGTCGAAGAGGTTGGGGCCGAAGCCGGTGCGGTGGATGGATTTCAGGAACTGCTTGGGGATGATGGCGTCGGTGTCGACGTTGGCCCGGTCGAGCGGGGCCACCAAGCCGTTCAGGGTGGTGAATGCCTGCATGTTCAAACTCCCTCAGCCGAAGCGGCGGATGTCGACGAAATGGCCGGCGATGGCAGCCGCCGCGGCCATGGCCGGGCTGACCAGGTGCGTGCGCCCGCCCTGCCCCTGCCGGCCCTCGAAATTGCGGTTGCTGGTCGAGGCGCAGCGTTCGCCGGGCTCCAGGCGGTCGGCGTTCATCGCCAGACACATGGAGCAGCCCGGTTCGCGCCATTCGAACCCGGCCTCGGTAAAGATGCGGTCGAGCCCCTCGGCCTCGGCCTGCGCCTTGACCAGACCCGAGCCCGGCACCACCAGCGCCAGTTTCAGACGGCTGGAAACCTGGCGTCCCTTGACCACCGCCGCCGCAGCGCGCAGATCCTCGATGCGCGAGTTGGTGCAGGAGCCGATGAAGACCTTGTCCAGCGCGATCGACTCGATGGGCGTTCCCGCCTCGAGGCCCATGTAAGCCAGTGCCCGACGCATGCCTTCGGCTTTGACGGCATTGTCCTCGCGGGCGGGATCGGGCACTGCGCTACCGACCGGCACCACCATCTCGGGCGAGGTGCCCCAGGTGACCTGCGGCTCGATGGCTGCGGCATCGAGTTCCACGACCGTATCGAACCGGGCGTCGGCGTCGGAGTGCAGGTCCTGCCAGACCGCGACCGCCTGTTCCCAGAGCGCGCCCCGGGGCGATTGCGGGCGGTCCTTGACGTAGGCGATGGTCTTTTCATCGGCCGCGATCAGGCCGGCACGGGCACCCGCCTCGATGGCCATGTTGCACACGGTCATGCGTCCTTCCATCGACAGGGCGCGGATGGCCTCGCCGCCGAATTCGATGGTGTAGCCGGTGCCGCCGGCGGTGCCGATCTTGCCGATGATGGCCAGCACGATGTCCTTGGCGGTCACGCCCGCCGCCACCGCGCCGTCGACACGAATCAGCATGGTGCGCGAAGGCTTCTGCAGCAGCGTCTGGGTGGCGAGCACGTGCTCGACTTCGCTGGTGCCGATGCCGAAGGCCAGCGCCCCGAAGGCGCCGTGGGTGGCGGTGTGGGAATCGCCGCAGACGATGGTCGTGCCCGGCAGCGTGAAGCCCTGCTCGGGTCCGATCACATGCACGATGCCCTGGCGGTGATCCATCATGGCAAGCTCGGGGATGCCGAACTCCTGGCAGTTGCGGTCCAGTGCCTCTACCTGGGCGCGGGAGATGGGATCGGCGATGCCGCCGGCGCGGCCGCGCGTCGGCACGTTGTGATCCGGCACCGCCAGATTGGCGCTCACGCGCCACGGCTTACGGCCCGCCAGACGCAGTCCGTCGAAGGCCTGCGGCGAGGTCACTTCATGCACCAGTTGGCGGTCGATGTAGAGCAGCGCCGTGCCGCTCTCGTCCACATCCACCACGTGGGCGTCCCAGATCTTTTGGAAAAGCGTTTTGCCTGCCATGCGCAGCCTCCCGTGATTGCGTGGGGACGATTTTAATCAACCCGCTCGCTATAATTCCAATTCATGTTTCTCATGCATTGCATTCCAGGATTTCATGAATGGACGTGAATCTGCTGGCCGCTTTCGTCTCCGTCGCCACCGAAGGCTCGTTCTCGCGCGCGGCGGACCGACTGCATCTGACCCAACCCGCCATCAGCAAGCGCATCGCGGCGCTCGAAGCCGATCTGGGCGCGCCCGTGTTCGACCGCATCGGTCGCGGGGTGATGCTGACCGAGGCCGGGCGCGCCCTGCTGCCGCTGGCCCGGGAGATCCTGGACGGCGTCGCGGCCTGCCGGCGGGCGGTGGCCGATCTGTCGGGGCCGGTGTCGGGCCCGCTCGCCCTCGGGACCAGCCACCACATCGGCCTGCGCCGCCTGCCGCCCTTCCTGCGCGCGTTCGCCCGAACCTATCCCGCAGTCGAACTGGCCATCCGCTTCATGGATTCCGAGGAGGTCTGCGCTGCCGTCGCCGCCGGCATGCTCGACCTGGGCGTCGTGACGCTGCCGCTGGAACCGGCGCCGCAGCTCGAGACCGAGCCGCTCTGGGACGATCCCCTGCTGGTGATGGTCGCGCCCGATCATCCCCTCGCCGATCTGGTCGACGCGAGCCCTGCGGACCTCGCCCGGTACCCCGCCATCCTGCCCGAAACCGGTACCTATACCCACACCCTGATCGCGCAGGCCTTTGCGCGCCATGGCCTCACGCTGCCATCGGGCCTGCAGACCAACTACATGGAAACCATCCGCATGATGGTCGCGGTGGGGCTGGGCTGGAGCCTGCTGCCGGCCACGCTGGCAGGGCCGGACCTCGTCGCCATGCCGGTCGCGGGACTCGCGTTGCGCCGCCAGCTCGGGCTCGTCCGCCATCGCGACCGCAACCCCTCACGCGCGATGGCCGCGTTCTGCGAGCTGCTGCGCGCGCCCCCGGCAGCCACGCCCTTGCCGCCTGCGGCATAAGGTCGCAGCGCCCGGAAAGCCGGCCTGCCGCCGATAGAATGCCTTTCGCCGGCCCAGCCGGCCGAACCCCATCGGCATGGACCCAAAAGGAGCATCCTCATGCGCAAAGCCATCCGCACCCTGATCGTCGGCCTCACGGTCGCCTGCGCCGTCCCGGCCAGCTTCGCCGCCCAACCCATGACGGATACCGAACTGGCCGCGTCAAGCGGCGCCGGTGTCACGGACCCCATGATGACGATGATGGCCAATACGATGGTCGTGATGAGTGGCTTGCCGGTCGTCGG
>PKCW01000090.1 GCA_002862965.1 Pseudomonadota bacterium | reverse complement strand
CGAGTTGGCCAGATGGAAGTTGTCGCCGGGCCCGTAGAGATTGGTCGGCATCAGGCTGATGGCGTCGAAGCCGTACTGGCGCCGGTAGGCCTGGCACAGCTTGATGCCGGCGATCTTGGCGATGGCGTACCACTCGTTGGTCGGCTCCAGCGCGCCGGTGAGCAGGCAGTCCTCCGGCATCGGCTGCGGCGCGAACTTGGGATAGATGCAGGACGATCCCAGGAACAGCAGCTTCGCCGCACCGTGGCGATAAGCGGCCTCGATGACGTTGATCTCGATCTGCAGGTTGTCGCGCAGAAAATCAACCGGGTAGCTGTTGTTGGCGTGGATGCCGCCCACCCGCGCCGCGGCCAGGAACACATACGCCGGTCGCTCCTGCGCAAAGAAGGCATCGACCGCCACCGCATCGGTGAGGTCCAGTTCGCTTTGCGTCCGCAGCAGCAGATTGCCGAAACCCGCCTGCTTCAGCCGGCGCACGATGGCGCTGCCGGCCAGCCCGCGGTGGCCGGCGACGAAGATGCGAGCAGCCTGATCCATGGTCATGTCTCCGGTTTTCGAAAGGGTTGAGGACATGGATTGCTTCGTCACGGGGTTCCTCGCAATGACGGGGCGGCGGAAGGCATGGATTGCCGCGCCCCTGCGGGGCTCGCAATGACGGGGCGTAGGGTCTGCACCGATTCGTGCGGAGCGCCTCGCAACGAAGGGCGCCGTCATCCGAGCGCCGTTTTTTCCGTCATCGCGAGGCGCGCAGCGCCGTGGCGATCCATCCCCATGCCATGGCGAGACGAAAGGCATGGATTGCCACGCCCCTGCGGGGCCCGCAATGACGGGGCGGGGTCATCGCGAGGCGCGTCCGTTTCGATCCATCGTCGCGAGGGACGCCCTCCTTCATCGTCGCGAGGGCCGCCCCTCCCGCATCGCAGCGCCGTGCGCCTGACGTCATCACGAGGGCCGCCCTCATTCGTCATCGCGAGGGACGCAGCGCCGTGGCGATCCATACGGCGCTGGAAAGGCATGGATTGCCACGCCCCTGTGGGGCTCGCAATGACAGAGGGAACGTCATCGCGAGGCGCGCAGCGCCGTGGCGATCCATCCAGTCCGGCGGCCGGCTTCACCCCTCATTCATGATGGGCGAAGGTGGCGAACCCCTCGCGGCGACACAGCTCGTCGCGCTCGGCGGCTTTCAGATCCTCGCGCACCATCTCGGCGACCAGCTCCTCGAAGCCGACCTTGGGCGCCCAGCCGAGCTGGCGCTTGGCCTTGGCGGGATTTCCCAGCAGCGTTTCCACCTCGGTGGGGCGGAAGTAGCGCGCATCGACAGCCACCAGGCAGCGGCCGGTGCGGGTGCAGATGCCGCGCTCGCTGACGCCTTCGCCTTCCCAGCGCAGCGCGATGCCGAGCTCCGCCGCCGCCCGCTCGACAAACTCGCGCACCGCGTGCTGCTCGCCCGTCGCGATCACGTAATCCTCCGGCGTTGCCTGCTGCAGCATCAGCCACTGCGCCTCGACGTAATCGCGCGCATGGCCCCAGTCGCGCAGCGCGTCGAGATTGCCCAGATACAGCCGCTCCTGCAGCCCCAGCTTGATGCGCGCCAGCGCGCGGGTGATCTTGCGCGTGACGAAGGTCTCGCCGCGCACCGGCGATTCGTGGTTGAACAGGATGCCGTTGCAGGCGTACATCCCATAGGCCTCGCGGTAGTTCACCGTGATCCAGTAGGCATAGAGCTTGGCCGCGGCATAGGGCGAACGCGGATAGAAGGGCGTGGTTTCATCCTGCGGGATGGCCTGCACCTTGCCATAGAGCTCCGAGGTGCTCGCCTGATAGAAGCGCGTCCGCTCCTCCAGCCCCAGGATGCGGATGGCCTCCAGCAGGCGCAAGGTCCCGATGGCGTCGGCGTTCGCCGTGTACTCCGGCGTTTCGAAGGAGACCGCCACGTGGCTTTGCGCCGCAAGGTTGTAGATCTCGTCCGGCTGCACCTCCTGCACCACGCGGATCAGGTTGGTGGCGTCGGTGAGATCGCCGTAGTGCAGGATCAGGCGCCGGTCGGGCGCGTGCGGTTCCTGGTAGAGATGATCGATGCGATCGGTGTTGAACAGCGAGGCGCGGCGCTTGATGCCGTGCACCTCGTAGCCCTTGGCCAGCAGCAGTTCGGTCAGGTACATGCCGTCCTGGCCGGTGATACCGGTGATCAGTGCGCGTTTGCTCATGCGGGTTCCTCGGGGGCGGGGGCGGGCTGGCCGCACAGGGCCAGCGCCGTGTGCTCGAATCGGCCCATGATGGCATCACGGGCGAGGTTGGTCTCGGCATAGTCGCGCGCCGCCGCGCCCAGCCCTTGCCGCCGCGCGGGATCGGCCGCCAGATCCACAACGGCGCGGGCCAGCGCTGCCCCATCGCCGGGCGGGACCAGCACGCCGCAGCCGCCGACCACGCGGCCGACCTGGGTCTCGGGCTCGGCGGTGGCGATCACCGGCCGGCCGCTCGCCAGCATGCCGGTCAGCTTGGACGGCATGACCAGATCCGCGGCATCGGCGCGCTGCGGCAGCAGGTGCACGTCGGCCAGATTCAACAGATCGTTCAGCCGCTCTGCGGGCTGCAGCGGGATCCAGCGGATGTTGGGCAGACCCGTCGCCATCGCCATCAGGCGCTCGCGCGCGCTGCCCGCGCCGCCGATCACGAACACCACGGTTGGGTCGTCCTGCAGTGCCCGGGCGGCCTCGATCAGCAGCTCCAGCCCCTGTTTTTCGCCGAGGTTTCCCGAATAGAGTGCCACCACGGCGCCTTCCGCGATGCCGAGTTCGGCCCGCAGCGGGTTCGGGCCTCGCTGCGGGCGCACCGCGTCCACGTCCGCCCAGTTGGGCAGCAGCGGCGCGCGCTCGGGCGCGATGCCCTTGGCGATCACCCGCTCGCGCATGGCCTCCGAGATGGTCGAGACGCGGTCGAAGCGGCGCAGCAGCACGGACTCGCAGCCCAGCGCGAAGCGCCGCAGCGCCCCGCCGGGCAAAAGGCCCAGATCGAAGGCCGCGTCCACTTCCAGATCCTGAATGTGCAGCCAGGCCCGCGCGCCGGCCAGCCGCGCCGTGAGCAAGGCCGCCGGCGCCGAGAACAGGGTCGGCTCCACGCACAGCACCAGATCCGGCCGCCAGCGCGCCTGCGCCAGCATCACCGGCGCGCCGCTCGCGGCAAAGCTCGCCAGATGGGCGAGGCGCTTGGCGCCGCCCGGCTGGTGCGGCACCCACAGAGGACAGCGCCACACCTCGGCCGCCGCACCGTCCGTCCAGCGCCAGGTCTCGCGCCGGTAGCGGTCCGGCCGGTAGCCCGCGCCCACCGCCCACTCGGGGTAATAGGGTGGGGCGGCCACCACCCGCACCGCATGGCCGCGCGCCGCCAGCCAGCCGGCCATCTCGCCGGTGTACTTGCCGATCCCGACCAGCTCGGGCGCGAAATTGATGCCGTGGATGAGGATTTTCAATTCAAACCTTCAAGAAATGCCCATGGAGGAGGTGCGGTGTCCCGCGGGCGCGAAGCAGATGTCGGATGGCACCGGTATTCACGGCGCGTGTCCGTCATCACCGATCAGGCGCTGATCCGTCAGGCGGCGCACCTGGCCATACAGCCTTGGCAGGTCACGGTGGATGGTCCTCCAAACGATTTCGTAGTCCACCTTGAAATAGCCGTGCGCAATCGCGTTACGCATCTGGTAGGCAAACGAGAGGGGTAAGTCGGGATGCGCTGCCGCGAAGTCCGGGTGGTGCTTCTCGATGTTGTTGCTTGCCTCGCCGATGATCTCGAAGTTGCGGGTCACGGCGTCCTGCACGAGTTGATTGTTCAGGAACGCACGTTCGTCAAGACCATCAATGTAGCGGTCGATGCGCTCGATGGCTTCGAGGATGTGGCCCAAGTAGTCGTCAAGGCGCCGCTCTGCGCGGGTCATATCGGGCGCGCCTCGGCAAGCACTTGCGCCCGGAACTTGTCGGGCAATGCATTGGGCGTCAGGACGTCCACCGGTACGCCCAGCAGTTTCGCGAGTTCGTGGCGGATCGCGCCGATGTCCATCAGCGTTGTTTCAGGCGTCGGGTCGATGAGGATGTCAAGGTCGCTGCCATCCGTGTCCTGGCCGCGCAACACCGAGCCGAACACCCGCGCGTTGCGGGCGTGGTGCGATTCAATGACGCGGCGGATCGCGGCACGGTTGAAGGCCAAGGCTTCAGAGGGCTTCATAAGGGCTGCTCAGCAACTTCCCCGTGTGATGGTAGCGTGATCGCCATGGCGCTGCGCACCCCGCGATGACGACCACTTCCCGTCATTGCGAGCCCCAGAAGGGGGCGCGGCAATCCATGCCTTCTGCCCATCCTGGTGCCGACCAGCCTGTCGTGATCCTTGACCTGGTTGCGCAGCGATCGATAAAGTAGTGATCAGCACTACTTAAATCCGGTATTCCTATGAAAACCGTTACCGCAAGCGATGCGAACCGGCACTTTTCCCAAATCCTGAAAGCCGTCAGCCGTGGGGAGGCGATCACCATCGTCTCGCGTGGAACGGCGGTGGCGCAAATCATTCCGGCCCGTCCCGCGAGCAATCTCGAACCCGCCCGGCAGCGCCTGATCGAGCGTCTGCGCAGTCAACCTGCGCGCGGCACGCGCGACTGGCGCCGCGACGAACTGTACGACTGATGCCTTCCCCCGCGAGAGCCGCTCTCGACACCAATGTTCTGGCCTACGCCGAAGGTCTGGGCGATCTGCGGCGTTGCGAGCTGGCACGGGACCTGATTGCGCAGCTTCCCGTCGAGCGGATCTTGCTGCCGGCGCAGACGCTTGGTGAGCTGTACCGGGTCCTGACCGGTAAGGCGGGAATCTCAGCAGAGCAAGCCCGCGCGGCGCTGCTGTCCTGGGCCGACGGCTTTGCCGTCGTCGACTCCACTTGGCCCGCGTTTCAGAGTGCGCTCGACCTTGCCGCCGACCACGGCCTGCAGACCTGGGATGCCCTGATCCTGTCCGTGGCCGCCGAGCATCGCTGCCGCCTGCTGCTCAGCGAGGACTTGCAAGACGGTTTCACCTGGCGCGGCGTTACCGTGGTCAATCCGTTTGCCGAACACCGCTCCGCGTTGTTGCAGGATTTCCTGCACCAAGCGTGAAGTCCGGTGGCTCGTGCGATCACTCCGTCTTCCGCCGTTGCGAGATCCGCAGGGGCGCGGCAATCCATGCCTTCTGCGCTTCCCGCTGCCGTGCGACGCATCCTTGCGGAGGCGCGGCCCTACTTGAGCCCCCATTCCTTGCGTGATTATTCTCCCAGCGGTTCTGCAACACCGCGGCGCCCAGCGCGCGGGCGATGGCCACCGTGCCGTCGGTCGAGAACGAATCCACCACCACCTGCGCCGCAAACGGGCGCACCGACTCGATGGCGCGTCCGAGGTGCTTTTCCTCGTTGTAGGTGAGGAGGAGGACGGTGATCGGCGGCAGCTTGGCTGCGGCACCGTTCGTGGGCGTTATCGGTTCGTCTGCATTTTCCATTTGAGCGGCTCCACGCCGGCCACCGCCGGCGCTCGTGCCGGCCCTGCGATATCAGCCAGCCCCATCTGTGCGATGCGCGAACAGAAAATCCGCCTGCACGGCGCGTCCGTCGCCGTCATAGGCCATGTGGTAAACCCCCGCCAGACGCAGGCCGCGCTCGCGTAGCCAGGCGATCACCGCGTCGGCAAAAGCCTGTCCCGCGTACAGCTCCATGAACGAGCACTCCACATACACCCAGTCGAAGCGGTCCAGCACGCCCTCGCAGCCTTCCAACGCCGGCAGCTCGAAGCCCTGGATATCCAGCTTGAGCAGTGCCGGCGCGGCGAGGTCAATGCCGCCACCAGAATGCTGGTGGCGACGTACAGCATCAATACCGGCTCTGATCGCGCATCTGGCGCATGAACTCGCCCGCGCTCTCCGGCTGCTCGGCCATGCGTGCGGTCAGCTCCCGCAGCGCATCGGCATCCACCGGCCGCAGCACCCGCTCGGCACGAATCAGTCGGCCCACCGGACGGCCCCGCTTGGTAATCACCACCTCGTCACCTGAAGCCAGTTGCTCCGTCAATTCGCTCAAGTGAGCCTTGGCGTGCGCAAAGCTCACGATTTTCTCGCCCATACATCACCTCATAACCATATTACTGGTCACATGGTAGTCGACGCCATGCAACGACAACACAGATGATGCGCCCTGTAGCCCGTAGGATAGGCAAAGCATAGCGTGCCCACGTGGACCTACCCACACGCGGCCCCCGTCCGAGCCAGGTCACGCACTCAAAACCCCGAACTAGGTGGACACAGCCGCAGGCTTTTGCCCATCCTCGGCTGCTACAGCCGTGCATAACCGGCCTCCCGTTGACTTCGCACGGCCAGGATGAAAACCGTATCAATCGCCGCGGCATAGCGATACAGCGCCACATACCCGCGCGCACCCCGACCGATCACCAACTCGCGATTGCCCGCGGTGTCCGGACGGCCGATCAGGGGATTGCGTTC
>PKCW01000074.1 GCA_002862965.1 Pseudomonadota bacterium | reverse complement strand
GGCCTTGGGCGTCACCTCGACAAGTTCGTCGTCGTCGATGAACTCCAGCGCCTGTTCCAGGGTGAGCCGGATCGGCGGGGTGAGGATGATGTTCTCATCCGAGCCGGCGGCGCGGATGTTGGTGAGCTGCTTGGCCTTGAGCGGGTTGACGACCAGATCGTTGTCGCGCGAGTGGATGCCGATGATCATGCCTTCGTAGACTTCATCGCCGTGACCGAGGAGCAGCCGGCCGCGCTCCTGCAGGTTGAACAGCGCGTAGGCGAGCGCCTTGCCGGGGCCGTTGGCGATCAGCACGCCGTTGTTCCGTGCGGCCAGCGCGCCCTTGCGGATCGGCCCGTAGTGGTCGAAGACGTGGTAGATGAGGCCGGTGCCGCTGGTGGCGGTCATGAACTCGGTCTGAAAGCCGATCAGGCCGCGCGCCGGGATGAGGTAATCGAGCCGCACGCGACCCTTGCCGTCCGGCACCATGTCGCGCAGCTCGCCGCCGCGCTCGCCCAGCTTTTCCATCACCCGGCCCTGGCTCGTCTCCTCGACGTCGACGGTCAGCGCCTCGAAGGGTTCGGACCGCTGCCCGTCGATTTCCTTGATGATGACCTCGGGGCGCGAGACGCCGAGTTCGTAGCCTTCGCGGCGCATGTTCTCGATCAGGATCGACAGGTGCAGTTCGCCGCGACCGGACACCTTGAACTTGTCCGGGTCGTCGGTTTCCTCCACCCGCAGCGCGACGTTGTGCTTGAGCTCGCGCTGCAGCCGTTCGCGCAACTGGCGCGAGGTGACGTACTTGCCCTCGCGGCCGGCGAAGGGCGAGGTGTTCACCACGAAATTCATGCTCACGGTGGGCTCATCGACCGTCAGCGGCGGCAGCGCCTCGACCTGCGTGGGGTCGCACAACGTGTCGGAGATGTTGAGCTGCTCCATGCCGGTGAAGGCGATGATGTCGCCCGCCGTGGCCTCGGGGAATTCGACGCGCTCCAGGCCCAGAAAACCCAGGATCTGCAGCACGCGTCCCGGCCGCCGCTGGCCTTCGGCGTCGATCACGGTGACCGGGGTATTGGTCTTGACGCGGCCGCGCTTGATGCGGCCGATCCCGATCAGGCCGACGTAGCTGTTGTAGTCCAGGCTGCTGATCTGCATCTGGAAGGGGCCGTCCGGATCGACGTCGGGCGGCGAGACGCGATCGACGATCATCTGGAACAAGGGCTCCATGCTGCCCTCGGTCAC
Organism: Pseudomonadota bacterium; assembly: GCA_002862965.1. Classification (GTDB taxonomy): domain Bacteria; phylum Pseudomonadota; class Gammaproteobacteria; order UBA5335; family UBA5335; genus Macondimonas. The sequence goes on along the minus strand of PKCW01000074.1, from coordinate 5,286 downwards.
GTCGGGCTCGAGGCCCGCGAAGCCCTTGAGCGCCGAGGCGTAGATGACCGGAAAGTCGAGTTGCTCCTCGGTGGCGCCCAGCCGGTCGAACAGATCGAAGGTCTGGTCCAGCACCCAGTCCGGGCGCGCGCCGGGCCGGTCGATCTTGTTGATCACCACGATGGGCTTGAGGCCGAGGGCAAAGGCCTTCTGGGTCACGAAGCGGGTCTGCGGCATGGGTCCGTCGACCGCATCGACCAGCAGCAGTACCGAATCCACCATGGACAGCACGCGCTCGACCTCGCCACCGAAGTCGGCGTGGCCCGGCGTGTCCACGATGTTGATGCGGTAATCGCCCCAGCGGATGGCCGTGTTCTTGGCCAGAATGGTGATGCCGCGTTCCTTTTCCAGGTCGTTGGAATCCATCAGCCGCTCACCGCCGCCGACGCGTTCCTGCAGCGTGCCGGACTGGCGCAGCAACTGATCGACGAGAGTGGTCTTGCCGTGGTCGACGTGGGCGATGATGGCGATATTGCGAAGTTTTTCGATCACGAGAGGCTCAGGAGCGGGCAGGCCGCAAGACGGATGGGGGCGACAGTATACGGGAAAGGCTCGACGCCGGCAGCGGCCATGTATGTCGGGCAGGTTGCAGTCGCCGGCAGGCATCGCGCTGGACAGCGTGAAGCGCGGCTCCGAGAATGGCCGCTCTTTCTCGCGGTCGTGTCGCCATGCCTGATGTTCGCATTCCGCTCCTTCGCGGCCTTGCACTGCTTCCCTTGCCGCTGCTGCACGCGGCGGGCGCCGCGCTGGGAAGCGCGCTGGCGCTGTTTCCCTCGCGCCTGCGCACCATGATCGACATCAACCTCGGCCTGTGTTTCCCCGACCGGACGCCGGCCTGGCGTCGCGGCTTGCGGCGGCGGTCCATGGCGCACCTGGGGCGGCTGCTGTTCGAGGCCGGCAAGGTGTGGTGCGCCGATCGCGCTGCCCTCGCTGCGCTGGTGCGGGACACCCGCGGCGAGCAGCACATCGCCGAGGCGCTGACGCGCGGGGGCGCCATCGTCGCCACCCCGCATCTCGGCTGCTGGGAGATCGTCAGCCTGTACCTGACGACGCGTTATCCGCTGACCGCGCTGTATCGCCCCCAAGAGGGCGCGCTCGATGCCTGGATCCGTGAGCGCCGCCAGCATCTGGGTGCACGGCTGGAACCCGCCGACCAAGGCGGGGTGCGCGCGCTCATGGCCGCGTTGCGGCGCGGGGAACTGGCCGGGCTGTTGCCGGATCAGGACCCCAAGGTGGGCGGCGTCTTCGTGCGCCACTTCGGCCAGATGACGCACACGCCCGTGCTCCTGGCCCGACTGGCGCACAAGGCCCGGGTGCCCGTGATCCTGTGTTTCGCCGAGCGCCTGCCGCGGGGCCGCGGCTATCGCATCCATTTCGAGCCGGTAGCGGAGGCTGTGGCCGACGCCGATCCGCAGGTGGGCACCCAGGCGCTGAGCGACGCGGTCGAGGCCCTCATCCGGCGCTGCCCGGAACAGTACTTCTGGAACTACCGCCGCTTCCGTCGCCGCCCGGCTGGCGAAGCACCGATCTATCCCCGTCGCCCGCGGCGAGCCCGTCTGTCCTGACGACGCGATCAGAACCGCGTCCGGCGCCCCTGATTCCGCCCCACGGGGTGTTGGCATGGTGGGCCTGGATTCTGCTGCGTGTCACAGGGTGAACGCGAAGGTGCCTGGCTGAACCTGCCGGTCCATGGTCGCCGGCAGCGGCTTTAGGTCCAGATGAACCGCTTTGAAGCACCGCGTCTCCTTATTCCAGAGCACGCGCCAGAGCACCGTGTTTCCCGGGGCAATCGCAGAGGGAGTTTTACAGCTTCAGCCTGCCCCTAAACGCGTCAGGGATCCGCCGGGGCCCAGAAGCGGCGCGCCAGCGACAACAGCGCGGGCAGGTCGTCGACCACGGCGTCGGGGCGATGCGGATGGCGCGTGGTGCCCGGAAAGATCTTGTCGATCCAGGCCGCATCCCAGTGGGCGCCGTTGTAGAACACGGAGGTCACGCGCGCTTCCTTTGCCGCCACCACATCGGTGGTGCTGTCGCCGACGTACCAACAGGCGCTCGACGGCTCGGCGCCGAGATTCTGCAATGCCTTGAGGATCACGTCCGGGGCGGGCTTGCGCCGCGGCACATCGTCGCCGCAGACCATGGTGGCGAACAGATCCTCCCAGCCGGTGCCGTCCACGACGGCGATCTCGTGGCTCATGAACTCGCGGCTGCGGTTGGAAATGACGCCGAGCGTGATGCCAAGCTCCTGCAGCGCTTCGAGGTTCTCGCGCATCGCCGGCTCCATGGGATGCACATCGCCATAGTGGTTGCGGTAGCAGCGGTCAAAGGCGTGGTGGGCCATGCGCTTGGCTTCTTCGTCCGGGCCGAAGAGCAGTTCGAAGATGTCGGTGCGGGAGATCTTGCGGGCGGCCTTGATCTTGGGGTGCAGCCGGCGATAGCGGCGGATGTAGCTGACCAGCTTGGCGTCTTCCACGGTCTTGGACTGGCTGGGCTTGAGCACCCGCTCCAGCAGCCCGAGTTCCTCCAGGTGCGGCAGCACATCGTCGACGGCGTGATACATCGCGTCCAGCGTATCGACCAGCGTGGCATGCCAGTCAAACAGCATGATGCGGGGTTGCGCGCGGGGTAACTGCAGGATGCCCATGCCGATGACGCACTTTGATGGCGAGCGGGAAGGTGCATGATCGGGGGGCGGCGCGTCCTTGCGCAAGCCCGTTGTCCCGCGTTAGCCGGCGTCCGCGAGGGCCGGATAATCCGTGTAGCCGTGGGCGTCCCCGCCGTAGAAGGTGGCGGGATCTGGCGTATTGAGCGGCGCGTCCTGCGCCAGCCGAGCCGGAAGATCCGGATTCGCGAGCGAGAGCCGCCCGAAGGCGATGAGGTCGGCGCGACCCTCGGCCCGCGCTTGCAGGGCGCGCGCACGGTCATAACGGCCATTGGCGATGTACGGCCCGTCGAAGCGCCGGCGCAGGGCCTGGAAATCAAAATCCGGCGGCGCTTCTTCATTCGGCGCCCATTCCACCGCGTGCAGATAGGCCAGGGCGTATCCGGACAGGCGCTCGGCGACGGCGTTGAACAGGGCCTGCGGATCGCTGTCGCTCATGTCGTTGACGGTACTGGCGGGCGAGATGCGTACCCCGACGCGACGCGCGGGTACGGCCTCGATGACGGCCGCGACCACCTCGGTCAGAAACCGCAGACGGTTGGGGATAGACCCGCCGTAGGCGTCGGTGCGGCGATTGGTCCCGTCACGCAGGAACTGATCGATCAGATAGCCGTTGGCGCCATGAATCTCCACGCCGTCGAAGCCGGCCTGCAGCGCACGGGCCGCCGCATCCCGGTATTGCGCGACGATGAGCGGAATTTCCTCGATGTCCAGCGCCCGCGGCGTGACGAAGGGCTTGGGGCCGGTCCAGGTGAAGGCATTGCCCTTGGGGCAGACGGCGGACGGCGCGACCGGCAGCGCGCCATCCGGCTGGTATTCCGGCAGCGAAATCCGGCCGACGTGCCAGATCTGCGCGAAGATGCGACCGCCGGCCGCGTGCACGGCCTCGGTGATGGGCTGCCAGGCGCGCACGTGTTCATCGGCATAAAGCCCCGGCACGTTGGGATAGCCCACGCCCTGCCGGCTGATAACCACGCCTTCGCTCACGATCAGGCCGGCGCTGGCGCGCTGGGCGTAGTAGCGGGCGGCGAGTTCCCCCGGCGTGTTGTCCGGCTGGGCGCGGCTGCGGGTCAGCGGCGCCATCACGATGCGGTTGGGAAGGGTCAGGTCCCCGATTTGGACCGGGGCGAACAGATCTTCGGCAGCCATGAGAGGGCTCCTTTGCTGGGTGATGACGGGGCGGCCTCGAGCGCATCGGCGTCGTTCTGCAGCACGACCTCGTGCACGAACTGCAGCTTGGCGCGCACCGCCGGGGTCAGGACGAAGGGATAGGCGTCCTCGATCCCCATGCTCCGGTTGAGCGCATTGGTCAGGACGCTGAGGCTGAGCCACTGGTCCATCAGCGCCTCGAAATCCTCGCCCAGGGTGATGGTGAGCAGCTCGGGATCCGGGGAGGCGTCCCCCGGAATGCGACGCAGGCGCACGCCGAAGTCCGCTGCCGTGTCCATGGTGTCGATCATGTGCAGGTAATGCGCCCAGGTTTCGGCCCAGTCTTCCCACGGGTGGGCGCTGGCGTACTGGCTGATGAAATGCTGCTGCCAGTCGCTGACGGGCTGTTCGTAATGCGTTTTGAGGGCTGCCTGATAGTCGGCGCGCTCATCGCCGAACAGCTCGCGGTAGGGCGTTAGCCAGTCGGTGTTCTGTACCAGCCGGTCCCAGTAGTAATGCCCACTTTCATGGCGGAAGTGCCCGAGCAGGGTGCGGTAAGGTTCGTGCAGTTGCTGACGACGCTGCTCGCGGTTGGCCGGGTCCGCTTCGGCCAGAGGAGCGCGCCCCCGCTCCTCGGAGGTGGGGGGGCTGTCCTTGCCAAGGTCCACCCGCATGTCGGCCCGCACGGTATCCCTTGGGCGTGCCGGCTCCTCGGACCAGCCCGCACCGCCCCCCTCGGTGTGGGCGCCCATCCACGGTTCATGGTTCTCCGAAGTTTCCCGCACGGAGGCCGGACAGGGGAAAGAAGGCGGAGAGAGGTCCGCAGCCGCCGGCGCCGACGCCTTCGGGGGAGGCCCCACACGGGTGGACGCCGGGTGGGTGTCGTAGTGCTCGCCCCACATACTGGCCGCATGGGTGGCAGTGGTCCGCACGTATCGCGGCTCGCCCGTCTCTGTAGTGCCACTCTGCGTGAGGTACCCCGCCGCCACCATCTGGCGGTAAGTGTCCGCAGGCGTCGGGAAAGGGACCTCATACGCCGGGTCCCGCCGCGGGGCCGGGGTCTCGGAGACCTGGGCGACGGCGGCAGGACCCCCATCAAATGACACCCGGCGGGCCGCTTTGTCACCGGCCGACCGCGACCGCAGCCGCAGGCTGGACCGGGGCCGCGGGCGGCGCTTCGCCGCAGGCTGGTCGTCATCGGCCTCAGTGTCGGCCCGGCCCCGCGTCTCCGGAGCCCGACCGGCCGGGGACCTCACGGCCTGCGCTGGGTCCGCGCCACAGGCTCCGGAGCGCTCTTCCGAAGTTGGAGGGCTATCCTTGTGAAGATCCACCCGCATGTCGGCCCGCACGGGTTCGCGAGGACGAGCTGGCTCCACAGACCCCGCCCCGCCAGCCCCCTCCGTGTGAGCCCCCATCCACGGCTCATGGTTCTCCGA
>PKCW01000159.1 GCA_002862965.1 Pseudomonadota bacterium | reverse complement strand
CGTGATCACGGTGTAGGTGACGCCGGGCCGGGTCTCGCCAGAGGCGGCGAGGGTGGCGTTGAACGGGGAGCCGGTTATTTGGTCCCGACCCGAGGCAACGGCGGCGCCGATCACGGCTGGCACGCCGGGGATGAGGTTGACGAGGGTGGCGATGCCAAAGACGGTGGTGCCGTGGTTCGACGGAACCAGGCCCACCAGATTGTCGACCTTCTGGTCACCGCCCAGGAGGTTGATGTAGTAGCGGGGCATCATGCCACCCTGCGAGTGGCCCACGATGTCGACTTTCTGGGCGCCGGTGGCGGCGAGGACCCGGTCGACGAACGTGCTCAGCTCGGCGGCCGACGACGGCACGCTGTTCACGCCGCGGAACTGGCCCAGCACGACGCCGCCGAAGTCCAGAGCGAACACGCAGTAACCCTCGTTCTTCAGCAGCGGCGAGAGGGCATTCCAGTTGATCCGCATGTTCTCGACGGTGCCATGCACCAGCACGACCGGCTCGGGGTGGGCGGCGGACGGGCGACACCCCCAGTCATTGGCTCCGGGTGGGCTGGAGCCAGGGGCGAACAAGCTGGCGGCCAACGCCTTCGGCAGTTTGTACGACACTGGCAGCGGCCGATCGGCCGCATCGGCGGTGCCGGGCAGCGCCAGCACGCACAACAGGCCAGCGATCAAAACGAGGATAAGGGAACGATGGCGGGACATGAGACCTCGGGGGGGGGGGGCTGGCAACCGAAGTTACCGATGGGTTAGCGCCGCCCGTCACGATGACATGGATCGATGTGTCAGTTCAGGGGTCATCGGAGACGGCCACCGGCTGCCGCACGGTTGTGGCCGGCTCGAAGAATCAGGGATTAAAAGAATAGAGGTTCCAATCACATGAGGCTGAGCGTAGCACCGCAAAGCAGCATTGCAAGGCCCGCGCATCCACTGCTTTGCCGCCCGACTTGCCAGGAATTTACGCCGCCGCCTCAATCAACCGTCAAGGCGACCTACCGACGCCCATGACCCTGACAACGACATGGAAGCAGCGGTGAGTGCGCTCTTGGGGCGGCATCGCTTGCGACGCGGACCACCGGCACTGCGTGTCGGAAAGCGAGGCCCGCAGGGTGTGCGAGGAACGGACCGTCAATGATGAAGCCTGGTCGACCCAAAATAGTCGCGGCGGCGATCATGAATCTCGCCCGATGTGGCAAAGCAATTTTGCGAACGCTGTAACCCGGTATACGAATTCTGGGCGTCGCATCCCCCTCGAACGGGTCGGTGAAAGGTGTGGCGCTCCCCAACCTCCGCGCAGCCATGGTTTGTCCGGAAGCGCGGCTTGGTCGAATCGGCCACGTACGGGAACGGAACGGCTTCAACCGGCCGAAGCCATCGCCGATGCCCAGCCACGGGTGCGCGAGACCGCCTCGCGCCAGCGGGCCAGGCGCATCGCAGCCTCGTCGCGGGAGATCGCCGGCTCGAAGCTGCGTGCGGCCTGCCAATAGGCGCCCACATCGGCCGCCGAGCGCCACACACCGGCCTGGAGGCCAGCGAGATAGGCGGCGCCCAGGGCGGTGGTTTCCTGCACCGCCGCGACGACGACCGGTATGCCGATCAGGTCGGCCTGGATCTGCATCAGCAGCGCATTGGCGGTGGCGCCGCCGTCGACGCGCAGCGTCGCGATCGGCTGGGCCGCGTCGGCCTGCATCGCCTGGAGCAGTTCGGCGGACTGAAAGGCGATGGCTTCCAGCGCGGCGCGCGCGAGGTGGGCGCGATTGGCGCCGCGGGTGAGGCCGAAAAGGGCGCCGCGCGCATCGGCGTCCCAGTAGGGCGAGCCGAGCCCGGCGAAGGCCGGGACCAGGTACACCCCGGCCGTATCCGGCACCGAGGCGGCGAGCGCCTCGACCTCGGCGGCGCTGCGGATGAGGCCCAGTTCGTCGCGCAGCCACTGCACCACGGCGCCGGCGATGAAGATGCTGCCTTCCAGTGCATAGCCCGGCTCGGGGCTGGCCTGGGCGACAGGGGTGGTCAACAGGCCGTGGCGCGAGGCGACCGGGGTCCGCCCCGTGTGCAGCAGCATGAAGCAGCCGGTGCCGTAGGTGTTCTTGACCATGCCGGGCGCGGTGCAGGCCTGCCCGAACAGCGCCGCCTGCTGATCGCCCGCCACCCCGCCGATGCGCACTGGCGCGCCCAGCAGATCGGCCTGGGTGGTGCCGAAGTCGGCCGCCGAGGCGCACACTTCGGGCAGCAGCGCGCGGGGCACGCGCAAATGATCGAGCAGCGCCTCGTCCCAGCAGCGCCGGTGGATGTCGAACATCAGCGTGCGCGCGGCATTGGTCACGTCGGTGAGGTGCGCCCGTCCGCCGGTGAGGCGCCAGATGAGGTAGCTGTCGACGGTGCCGAAGGCCAGCTCGCCGCGCTCGGCGCGCGCCCGGGCGCCGGGGATGTGGTCGAGCAGCCAGGCGAGCTTGGTGCCCGAAAAGTAGGGGTCGAGCAAAAGGCCGGTGCGCTCGCGGAACAGCGGCTCCAGCCCCTGCGCCTTGAGCGCGGCGCAGGCAGCCGCCGTGCGCCGGTCCTGCCAGACGATGGCGCGGGCCAGCGGCCGGCCGCTGCCGCGTTCCCACAGCAAGGTCGTCTCGCGCTGGTTGGTGATGCCCAGCGCTAGCAATGCCTCGGCGCCGATGCCGGCCTGCGTGAGCGCCGCGCGCGCGACGGCGAGCTGGGTCTGCCAGATTTCCTCGGGATCGTGTTCCACCCAGCCGGGCTGTGGGTAGTGCTGGGTGAATTCGCGCTGCGCGACGGTGACCAGTCGGCCGTCGGTGTCGAATACCAGCGCGCGGGAGCTGGTCGTGCCCTGATCCAGCGCCAAGAGATAGCCCATGATCCGCCTCCTTGCCCGTCGTTCAGATTGTGCGCTGTGCCCCGGCCCCGGCTGACGCCAGCCACGCCTCGAGCCGCGCAACGTCCTCCGGCGGCACCACGAGGCCCAGATCGCTGCGCCGCCACAGGATGTCCTCGGCCGTGCGCGCGAATTCATGCTGCACGAGATAGTGCAGTTCAACAGGGTACAGGTCCGCCACCACCGGCTCGCCCAGCGCCGCGGCGCCGTCGATGCCGTCCAGCATCCGCAGCGCCCGCGTGCCATAGCTGCCGGCCAGGCGCCGGGCCAGCGCCGGCACGAGAAACGGGTATTGCCGACGCAGGCGTGCCTCGAAAGCCGCCGGGTCGCCGTCCTCGATGTCGCCGCCCGGTAGCACCGCGCCGGCCGTCCACGCCGGCCCGCCACCCAGCAGCGGCGCGACGCGGTCCACCGCCTGCTCGGCCAGCTTGCGGTAGGTGGTGAGCTTGCCGCCGAACACGGACAGCACCGGCGCGCCGGCCTCGTCCAGCGCCAGCCGGTAATCGCGCGTCACGCGCGCGGCGTTGCGGGCGGCATCATCCAGCAGCGGGCGCACGCCGGCGAAGGCACGGATCACCTGCGCCGGCGTCACCGGGCGGGCCAGATAGCGGTTCACCGATTCGCAGAGGTAGGCGATCTCCGCAGGGGAGATGACCGCCTGCGCCGGATCGCCGTGGTAATCGATATCGGTGGTGCCGATCAGGGTGAAGCGCTCGGCGAGCGGTAGCGCGAACACCACGCGCCCGTCCGGATGCTGGAAGAGATAGCCGAAATCGTGCGCGAACAGCCGCGGCACCACGATGTGGCTGCCCTTGACCAGGCGCAGCCGGGGCCCGTCGGTCACCACGAGGGGGCCGGCCAGCAGCGCGGCGGCCCACGGCCCGGCGGCGTTGACCACCAGACGGGCCTGCACGCGGTGCATGGCGCCATCCTCGGCGCGCAGGTCCAGCGACCACGCATCCGCCCCGCGGCGGGCGCCGACCAGCGCCGTGCGGGTGGCGATGTGCGCTCCGCGCTCACGCGCCGCGACGGCGTTCAGCACCACCAGCCGGGCGTCGTGGGTCCAGGCATCGGAATAGACGAAACCGCGCTGGAACGCGGGCTGGAGCGCGGCGCCGGCCGGATGCCTGCGCAGATCCACACCGCCGGAAGCGGGCAGCTGTCCGCGCCGCGCCAGATGGTCGTAGAGGAACAGGCCCAGGCGGATCAGCCAGGCCGGCCGTTGACCGGCCGCGTGCGGCAGCACCAGACGCAGTGGGCGGATGAGGTGCGGCGCCGCCGTCAGCAGGACCTCGCGCTCCTGCAGCGCCTTGCGCACCAGAGCGAATTCGCGGTGCTCCAGATAGCGCAGGCCGCCGTGGATGAGCCTGCTGCTGGCGCTGGAGGTGTGGGCGGCCAGATCGTGCTGTTCCACCAGCAGCACCGAGAGGCCGCGGCCGGCCGCGTCGCGGGCGATGCCGGCGCCGTTGATGCCGCCGCCGACCACCACCAGGTCATAGGTCGGTGGCGATACGGCCTCTGTCCACGGTGGCTGGGCCGCCATGGCCGGGTGTCAGTCGCCGCCCGGGGCGCAGGCCATCGGGCAGGGCTGGCTGACCCAGGCGGCCGCATCGTCGGGCGCGGCATCGAGCCGCAGCGCCGTCAGGCTGCCGCCCCAGACGCAGCCGGTGTCGAGACCATAGGCGCCGCCGCGGGCCACGGCGCCCAGGGTGGACCAATGGCCGAACACCACCTTCAGCCCCAGGGTGGCCGGCGGATGCACGTCGAACCAGGGCTGGAGCGGCGGGGCGACCTGCTGCGGCGCGCCCTTGGCGCGCAGGTCGATGCGCCCGTCGGGCATGCAGTAGCGCATGCGGGTCAGGGCATTGAGGGTGAAGCGCCAGCGCGCAAGGCCGGTGAGCGCGCCCGACCAGCGATCCGGCTGGTCGCCGTACATGTCACGTAAAAAGGCGGCGCCCTCGTTGCCCGTCAGCACGGCCGTCACCTCTGCGGCGCAGGCCTGCGCGGTGGCGAGATCCCAGGGTGGCGGCAGGCCGGCATGGACGAGGGTGTAGCCCAGCGCGGCCTCGTGGTACAGCAGCGGGCAGTGCAGCAGCCAGTCCATGAGCTCGTCTCGGTCCGGCGCCCGCAGCACCGGGACCAGCGTTGGATCGGCCCTGGCGGCGCCCGCCACGCCGCGCGCGTGCAGCGACAGCAGGTGCAGGTCGTGGTTTCCCAGCACCGTCACCGCCGAATCCCCCAGCGCGCGCACGAAGCGCAGACATTTCAGGCTCTGCGGGCCGCGATTGACCAGATCGCCGGTCAGCCACAGGACATCGGCGCCGGGATCGAAACGCAGGCGGTCGAGCAGCCGCTGCAGCGGATCGAGGCAGCCTTGCAGATCGCCGACGGCGTAGCAGGCCATGCATCCGCCTCAGTGCAACTGGCTGCGCACGGCGAGGGTGAACACGGGAATCTCGGCCTCGAAGTGGGCGCCGTCCTCGGCCACCATCTGGTAGCTGCCGCGCATCGAGCCGACCGGGGTTTCCAGCATGGCGCCGCTGCTGTAGGTGTAGGTTCCGCCCGGCTCCAGCACCGGCTGTTCGCCCACCACGCCCTCGCCGCGGACTTCCTGCACATGACCTTCGCCGTCGGTGATGTACCAGTGCCGGGACAACAGGCGCGCCGTCACCGTGCCGGTATTGCGCAGGGTCACGGGGTAGGAGAACACGAAGCGGTCGGTGGCCGAATCCGACTCCAGCGGCAGGTATTCGCTGGCGACGGCGACCTCGATGCGGTAAACGGGGCGCGGGTCTTCGGTCTTGGATGATGCCATCTGCTCAAGTCCTGAAAAGGGGGTTGCATCCGCCCGCCGACCGGCACGAGCCAGGTGCCGGATGCGACGTCAAGGTGATATCCCGTGCGTAGGCGTCCCGTGACACAGCACGCCTGCAAGCGCTGCGTACCCGGCTGGCTCGACCGTCTCCGGGCGTGCGCCCGGATCGAGTCCGGCCGCGCGGATCCGGGCCTCGTCGGCCAGATCCTTGAGCGCATTGCGCAGCGTCTTGCGGCGCTGGCTGAAGGCCGCGTGCACCAGCTTGGCGTAAAGCGCCGGGTCGGGCAAGACGAACGGCGGCGCGACATGCGGCGTCAGCCGCACGAAGGTCGACTCCACCTGCGGCGCCGGCGTGAAGCACCCCGGCGCGATGTGAAACAAGGGCGTCACCTCGACCTGCGCCGCCAGCATCACCGTCAGCCGGCCATAGTCGCCGCCGCCGGGCGCGGCCGCCATGCGCGCGACCACCTCGCGCTGCAGCATGAAGTGCATGTCGGCGATGACATCGATCTGATCGAGCAGATGGAAGATCAGCGGCGTGGAAATGTTGTAGGGCAGGTTGCCGACCACCCGCAACGGCTGCCCGCGCTCGCGCGCCAGCGCGCGAAAGTCGAAGCGCAGCACATCGCCTTCGTGCACCGTGAGTCCGCCCAGACCCGCGCCCGGATCGCGCAGCAGCGCGATGAGATCGCGGTCGATCTCCACCGCATCGAGCCGACCGCACGCCGCCAGCAAGGGGCGGGTGATGGCGCCGCGGCCGGGACCGATCTCGACCACCGCCTCGCCCGGCTGCGGCGCGACCGTTTGCACGATGCGGCGGATGATGCCCTGATCGTGCAGGAAGTTCTGGCCGAAGCG
>PKCW01000049.1 GCA_002862965.1 Pseudomonadota bacterium | reverse complement strand
GTCTTGCGCTGGGCCAGCAGCGCCGAACTCAGCCGGTGTTCCAGGCCGCCATAGCCCTCGCCGGCCAGCCGCAGCAGGAAGTGATAGCGGTCCATGGGCAACGCACCGAACAGCGCCGCCTGCCAGGCGCAGATGCGCGCCAGATCGGTCGCCAGCCGGGCCACATCCATCCCCGGATCGATGCCGAGCAGGTGCAGATGATGCGGCGCGCCCGCCACCTCGAAGGATCGGCGCGTCAGCGGCCCCATCAGCACCGGACTGTCGAGCAGCGTTTCGTAGTCCGGCGCCGTGTAGCGCCCGAATCCCCGGGCGTCGACCGTTACGGGGGTGAGCGCCGTGGCCAGTTCCCAAGCGGGATCAGGCGCGGCGATATCGACCTCGATGCGTGTCACCGCCACATCGAGCGGCTCCAGAAACACACTGGTGCCGTTGAAGAACCCCCATTCGCGATCGAGCCAGGCTCCGCGCACCGAGCCATCGCGGGCGTAGATCTCCCAGACCAGTTCGAGGGCACCTCCGGCATGCGCCACCTGCCAGGTGGACTTGTCGCGCTTGGTCACCGCCAGCGCGCGGCCGGCCGCATCCCGGGCCGAGCAATGGATCAGATGCCGGGCGAAATCGCGGATCAGGTAGCTGCCGGGGATCCAGGCGGGCAGACGCAGTCGTTGATCGGGCAGCGCTTCGGGCAAATGGCAGTGCACCCGATAGCGATGTTCGACACACGAAACGGTTTCGACTTGGTAGCGCAGCAGCATCGGTCATCCGGGCACAAAAGACGCGGGCGCGCCCAACCCGGCACGCCCGCAGACAAGTGTGTGGAATTCCGCTCGGGGGGTCAACGACTCACGCGCAACGCCCCGTCGGCGCTGCGCAACACCCGCACACGCTCGCCCAGCATGAACGGCGCCATCGACGGATCGACGGCCTGGGCCACGGCAATGACGCTGCCGTCGGTCAGACGCACGGTCACCTCGACGCCCTGCTGGCGCGTGGCGCGCTCCTCGGCCGCTTGGCCGGCGACCGTGCCAGCCGCAGCTCCCGCCGTGGTCGCCAGCCGCCGGCCGGTGCCGCTCCCGACGGTGCTCCCGAGCACACCGCCCACCACCGCGCCGCCAATCTGACTCGCTACGGAACGGTTGCCCTCGATCACGATGCTCCGAATGTTTTCGATGACGCCGGTCTGAACCTCCAGGGCGCGCATGGCCTGGTCGCGCTGATACACCCCGGGCGACTGGCTGGGGGCGCAACCCGCGATCAGGAGCGCGCCGGCCAGACTGCCGATGGCTATGGCTGACTTTCGCATGATCCCATCCTCGTTTTTGCTTCGATTTTCGTGCCGCTCGTCGTGAGCTTCCCTGCTTCAGACCCGGCACCGCCGGTCGCGTTCCCGGGCGAAACCCACAAAAAAACCCGGCAGGATCAACCTGCCGGGACCGATTCTACGTGAGTCAGCCGCTCCGATCAGCGGCTGTTGATTTCCCGTGATGCCGGCGTGCTGCCGCCGTCCACACCGAGCCGCCCGCCCGTACCGAGGCCACCCCGCACGGTCTGCGCCTGATAGTTGCGCACCGCGCGCACCATCTGGTTGTAGGAATCCATGAAGGCCGCCACGAGCACTTTTTCCTGCGGCGTCTTGGATCGACCACCGACGCCGAGACCGACTCCGGCGAACAGCGCGCCCATGCCGGCAAAATCCGTATTTCGCGCGCTGCCCTCGGCCGCCGCCAGTTGGACACCGGAGCGGTTGTCGATCATGGTCAACACCGTCGCGGCATCATTGAAACTGAAGCCACCGGCCACTGCGCCTGCCACCGGAGAGAACGCGCCGACCACGCCGCCCAGCCCGCCCGTATTCTGCTTGCTGAAGGTCACCGACGGAATCATGGTGTAGTCGGCGGCGACCATCTGGCCCTTGCCGAAGTTGCTGCCGCCGCGCATCTCGCCGGATTGCTCCAGCTGCCGCTCGACCATCATGTTGTTCATGGCGCGACCGCGTTCGACCAGCACGAAGCAATTGGATTGCTGAATCAGAAGGCGCAGGGTCGGCACCGTCGACTCGAGCTGGAAGCGCTGCCGGAACACCGAGTACCAGGCATCCCCCTGATTCTCCTCCACGGCGAGCGTCCCCATGGTTTCGGTACAGCGCTCCAGCTGCGCATTGGCATTCTCGGCCGTCGCGCCGCCGGCAGCGCCGGTCGCGACGGTGCGCGCCCCACTGCTGCCGATACTCGGCGTGGTGCCCTGACACCCCGCCAGCAGCACGCTGGCAGCCAGCACGCTTCCCAGAATCTTCTTCATCCTGATTCCCCCAAAGAGTTTGATGATTTCTGGACCACGGGCCGCCACCCCGCCGCACTCCGCAGGACCAGCGGCACGTCCGTTCGCCTTTCTACTCCCATTTCAACGGTTCATCAAACACCTGCGCAACCGGGACAGCCCGCGCCGCAAAGACCCGGTCAAGCCGCCGCCGGCCGGCGATGGCGCTCGTAGAGGAAGCGCAGTCCTTCGGCGCGGTAGTGATGAAAGGCGGGATTCTCGGCCAGCGCCATGCGCTCGCGTGGGCGCGGCAGGTCGACGCTGAGAATCTCGCCCACCGTTGCCGCCGGGCCGTTGGTCATCATCACGATGCGGTCGGAAAGCAGCACCGCCTCGTCCATGTCGTGGGTGATCATGACGATGGTGTTGCCGAGCCGGGCGTGCAGGTCCATCACGGTTTCCTGCAGCGTCGCCCGCGTCAGGGCGTCGAGAGCGCCGAACGGCTCGTCCATGAGCATGACCTTGGGCTCCATGGCCAGCGCCCGCGCGATGCCAACACGCTGCTTCATCCCGCCCGAAATCTCGTGCGGCCGCTTGTGGCTGGCGTGGGACATGTTGACCAGCGCGAGGTTGTGCTCGATCCACTCGTGCATCTCGGCGCGCGTCTTGCGACCGCGAAACACCTGGCGCACCGCCAGCGCAACGTTCTCGTAGACGCTGAGCCAGGGCAGCAGGGAATGATTCTGGAACACCACCGCCCGCTCGGGGCCGGGACCGCTGACCTCGCGACCGTCCAGGATCACGCCGCCCGTGCTGGCGGTGAGCAGGCCGGCGATGATGTTGAGCACGGTGGACTTGCCGCAGCCGGAATGACCGATGAGCGAGACGTACTCGCCGCGCGCGATGCCGAGATTGACGTCCTGCAGGGCCGTGAACGGCCCCTTGGGGGTCGCGAAGGTGATGGAAACCTGCGTCAGCTCGAGATAGGACTGGGCCGTGGGAATCTCCTCGTTCAGCGGGTGATGGCGGTTTTGTCCCAGGACAGCCGGCGTTGCAGCAGCAACATGCCGCGATCCAGGACCAGACCGATCAGGCCGATGGTGAGCACCGCGACCATGATGCGGCCGAGGGATTGGGCGTTGCCGTTCTGGAATTCATCCCAGACGAACTTGCCGAGCCCCGGATTCTGCGACAGCATCTCGGCGGCGATGAGCACCATCCAGGCGACCCCGAGCGACAGCCGCAGACCGGTGAAGATCATCGGTACCGCCGAGGGCAGCACGATCTTGCGGACATGGGTCGCCCAGCCCAGCCTCAGTACGCGGCTGACGTTGACCAGATCCTTGTCGACGCCGGCCACGCCGACGGCCGTGTTGATCAGCGAGGGCCACAGCGAACACATCATCACCGTGATGGTGGACACCAGATAGGACTTGGCGAAGAGCGGGTCGTCGCTCACATAGGCCGCGCTCACCACCAGCGTCACCAGCGGCAGCCAGGCCAGCGGCGATACCGGCTTGAGCAGCTGGATCAAGGGGTTGGCGCTGGCGTAAAGCCCGCTGCTCAGGCCGATCAGGACGCCGAACGGCACCGCGATCAGGGACGCCAGCAAAAAGCCGCTCATCACCGTGACGAGGCTGGTGCGGATCTGATCCGGAAAGGTCGGTCGGCCCGCGTAGGCGCGCACGCTCACCTCGGCATCGGGATTCTCGGCCAGACGCGCGGCGTTGCGCTCGGCCTGGCGCGCCTCGAACGCAACCGCCTTCTCACGCTCTTCCTGGAACTCGACATAGAGTCCCTGCGCGGCGCGCGCGGTATCGGCCGGCCCCGGGAACTGGCCCAGCGAGGTGCTGATCCGACCGGCGGCCACATGCCAGACCAGCAGGAAAGCAAGGATGCCGCACAGCGGCAGGATCAGCGCGCGGATCCAGGCCAGCGACGGAAAAACGGGACGCGCAGCGCGCAGCCGTGTCCATGCGTTCATCGACGAAACTCCTCGAAGGAGGGCCCGGGGCCGGGATGCGGTGGAAAGCAGGGGGATCGGGGTAGCCATGGGGTCATGCCTCCTTCGAAACGGGCCGGACCGGGCTTGGGGCCCGATCCGGCGGGATCAACGCCCCTCAGGGCTGTTCGCTGCCTTTCAGGCCGATGGCAAACTGGGCCAGATAGGCGTTGGGCTTGCGGGCATCGAACTCGATGCCGTCCAGCGGGCTCTTGCGCGGCGGCTTGATGGAAAAATCCTTCGACAGATCGGGGAAATCGGCCGCTTTCATCTTGCCGTCCGCGATGAGTTCCTTGGCCGCGGCGAGATAGATATCCCCGCGGTAGGCTTTCTTGGCGGTCTCGAGATACCAGCCATCGGACTTCTGCTCGGGGATGTGGCCCCAGCGACGCATCTGCGTCAGCCACCAGACCGCATCGGAGGCGTAGGGATAGGCGTAGTAGCCGCGGAAGAACTTGTTGAAGTCGGGAATGGGCCGCTTGTCACCTTTCTCGAATTCGAAGGTCCCGGTCATGCTGTTCGCCAGCACGCGCTCCTCGGCGCCCACGTAGTTGGGCTTGGCGATGATGCGCACCGCCTCGGGCCGGTTGGCGTTGTTGTTGGCATCGAGCCAGGCAGACGCGCGGATCAGCGCCTTGACCATGCGCACCGTGGTGTTGGGATTTTTCTCGGCAAACCCTTTGGTGATGCCGAAGACCTTGTCGGCGCCGTCCGGCCAGAGGTTCTCGCTGGTCATGACGGGCACGCCCAGACCCTTGAACACCGCCTGCTGGTTCCAGGGTTCACCGACGCAGTAGCCCACGGTGGTGCCGGCGTCCATGGTCGGTACCATCTGCGGCGGCGGGACGACCGACAGCATGGCCTCGGCCTTGAGGTTGCCGCTGTTGTCGCCCTTGGCCGGCGCATAGAAGCCGGGGTGGATGCCGCCCGCGGCCAGCCAGTAGCGCAAGAGATAGTTGTGGGTGCCGATGGGGAAGGTCATCCCCAGGTTGAAGGGCTTGCCGGCTTTCTTGTAGGACTCGAGCACCGGCTTGAGCGCCGCGGCGCTGATGGGATGGACCGGCTTGCCGTCCGCCATCGGCACCTGTTTCTTCATCTCGGCCCAGACCGCGTTGGAGACGGTGATGGCGGCGCCGTTGTAGGACAGGGTCAGGGGCGAGATGATCTCGGCCGCCGTGCTGGTGCCGGTGGCGGCGACCAGCGGCATGGCCGCCAGCATGTGCGCCCCGTCCAGTTCGCCGGTGACCACGCGGTCGAACAGCACCTTCCAGTTGGCCTGCGCCTCGAGCGTGACATAGAGCCCTTCATCCTCGAAGTAGCCCTTCTCGTAGGCCACGGCCAGAGGGGCCATGTCGGTGAGCTTGATGAAACCGAGTTTCAGCTCTTCCTTTTCCGGGGCGCCGACGGCCGCGTTTGCCGGACTGGGCGCCGATGCGGCGCCAAAGAGCCCCAGCGCCAGCACGGTGGCTGCGGCCGAGGCGCGCCAGCGCGCGATGGTGACGTTGAACCTGTTCATGAACGCTCCTGTGGGTTGCACGATGAATCGGTGAATGGTGATGCCGTGAGGCGATCGGGCACGGCCTCGGGCGCGAGCGGATCGAAAAGGCGGCCGTCGAAGAACCGGTCGGCGCCGAGGGTGAGGGGTGCCGTGGCATCGGCCAGTGTCCAGGGCAGTGCATGGCTGCCTTCGGTCTTCAGGTCGCCCTGGGGGCTGGGCATCCCGAGCGCCTCGGCAGCCGCCCGATAGCGGTCCGGGCGATAGACCTCCCGGGCCGCGGCCAGCCAGTCGGCGGGGCGCTCGATGCGTCCCCAGCGTGCCATCTGGGCCAGAAACCAGATGGCGTGGGAGCGCCAGGGAAAATTGGCCGCATAGCGATGAAAGACGTGGAAGTCCGGCTGCGCCCGGGCGGCCTCGCCGGGCACGTAGATCATCTGCCCCGTCATGGCGCGTCGCACCGCGTCCAGCGGGGCCCGCACATAGGCTTCCTCCGCGAGCCAGGTGGCGGCCGGCTCGCGATGCTCCGGCTCGTCCAGCCACTGCGCCGCCTCCAGCAGCGCCATGAGCAGGGTGAGGTGGGTGCGCGGATGCGCCTCGGCCCAGTCGCGGGTGACGCCCAGCACCTTTTCCGGTGCGTTGTTCCAGAACTCATATCCGCTGATCACGATGCAGCCGATGCCGCGCGCCACCGCCTGGCTGTTCCAGGGCTCGCCCACGCAGTAGCCATCGATCAGCCCGGCCTCCAGGTGATCGGCCATCTGCGGCGGCGGAATCACCACCAGCCGCACGTCCCGATCAGGATCGATGCCGACGGCGCAGAGCCAGTCGCGCAATTGCAGATCGTGGGCGGAGAAGGTGAACACCGTCGCAAAGGTCAGGGGCGCGCGGCCGGCGCGCCGATCGGCCGCGATGACGGCCCGCAGCGCGCGCGCC
>PKCW01000320.1 GCA_002862965.1 Pseudomonadota bacterium | reverse complement strand
CTGCTGTGCGAGCGAGGTGATGGTACTACGCAAGTCAGCGACATCACTAGTGAGGGAATCAAGTCGGATGGCTTGCTTTTCCTGGAGCGCTGTGACCTGCCGATTTTGATCGTCAAGCTCTCATCGCTGGGAGACGTGGTCCACACCCTGCCGGCGCTGACCGATGCGGCCAAGGCCATCCCGGGACTGCGCGCGGACTGGGCCGTCGAACCCGGGTTCGCGGCCATACCGGCGCGACATCCGGCGGTCGACCGCGTCATTCCCCTGCCCCTGCGGCGGCTGCGCGGGCAACCCTTGCACCAACGCAACTGGCGGGACGCCCTGCAGGGTCGTCGCGCCCTTCGCGCGCAGCGATACGGCCTCATCATCGATGCCCAGGGCCTCTATAAAAGCGCGCTGATCAGTGGCGTGGGCAGTGGCCCTCGAGCCGGCTTTTCACGGGATTCGGCACGCGAACCCCTGGTGGCGCTCAGCTATCACCATCGCATCGAGGTTGCCCCGACGATGCACGCGATCGAGCGGGTACGCCGGCTCTTCGCCGATGCGCTGGGATATGCACGGCCGACGGGCCCGGCGGACTATGGCCTGGACCAGGATCCACAGGGGGATCGACGGCGGCTCGTCTTCTTGCACGGGACCACCTGGGCCAGCAAGCACTATCCCGACCCTGCCTGGGCCGCGCTGATCGCGCTCGCCGAAGCGGACGGCTATCGGGTGGCTTTGCCGTGGGGAAACGCCGATGAAAAGGCCCGCGCCGAAGCGCTGGCTCACGGCAGCCGGCGTAGCGAGGTATTGCCGGCCATGTCGCTGGCGGCCCTGATGGACGTTCTGGCGGCGGCGGGCGGGCTGATCACGGTCGATAGCGGTCTGGGGCATCTGGCCTGCGCGCTGGGGCGACCGGTGGTTGGTATCTACGGCGCGACGGATAGCCGTCTGACCGGCTTGCAAGGGAGTCGCGGCGTCAATCTTCAGGCCCAGTCGCTCTGCTCCCCTTGCCGACAACGCCTGTGCCGGCACCTGACCGGGCCGGGCGCCGGGACGCCTGCCTGCTATACGACGCTTCCACCCGAGGCGATCTGGTCACGGTTCAAGGCGCAGATGAACGAGGGCAATTGATCGGCATCCCCACCTGCCGCCGGCGGAATTCACAAGGTCAGCGTCGGACGGGCTCCATCCAGCGCGCCGGCCAGATACACCTCGATGCGTTTCTGTGTAACCCCTTCATCCTTGGGGTTGAACTGGACGCCGATCCCGGTGCGCCGACGGTTCTGGGCGCCGGGTGGCGTAATCCAGACCACGCGCCCGGCGACGGCCATGCGTTCGCTCTCCTCCATCAAGGTGAGCAGCAGCAGGACCTCGTCCCCGAGCCGGTAGGGCTTGAGCGTCGGGTAGAACAGCCCGCCGTTGCGGATGAAGGGCATGTAGGCCTCGTACAGCGCCGGCTTGTCCTTGATGGTGATGTTGAGGATGCCACCTGCGGATGTCTGGGGGTCACTCACGATGTCGTCTCTCTCGGCAAACCTGTCCTACCCGGATTTTGGGCCCTGAACGCATGCAAGCCCGCCGCCAGCGGGATCAGCAGACTTTCAAGAAGTCCTTGACGCTGCGCGGCACCCTGCACGAGCCACAGGCGTGCTTGCCGCGCAAACGCGCCATAGGCAAGCACATCTTCATTATCGGCACGGGCGAGCATCCTCTGCAGGGTCCGGGTATCGAGATCGAGCAGGACCGGCGGCGGGCCGTGACCGAGAATGCGCAGCCGTGCCATTTCCTCGGCCAACCGCACCATCCAGAGGCCCAGAAGGTCGGGGGATTCCCCGGTCGCCCAGCGCGCAGCGACCGCGAGCGGATCGGCCGTGCCCGTCATGACCAGGAGGCTGTCCTGCGCCAATCGGTCCAGCCGCTGCACCTCGGCGTCGTCGAGATAGGACCGCGTGTGTAGCGGCGCGCCGCCCGCCAGGGTGAGCGCCCGCAGCAACCGGCGCTCGTCGGGATACTCCTGGCGGAGCCAGCCCCGGAGGACATCCTGCGATGGAGCGGGACAGTCCAGACGCTGGCAGCGGCTGCGCAGGGTCGGCAGCACCGCGAGCGGCCGGTCGCTGATCAGGATCAGCAGCACGCGCCCATGCGGTTCTTCGAGCGTTTTCAGCAGGCTGTTGGCCGACTGCGGCGTCATGGCCTCGGCCGGAACGATCAGCGCGACGCGCATTCCGCCTTGGTGGGCGGTCTGGGTCAGATCGGCGCCCAGTTCGCGGACCGCCTCGATCGAAATCTGCGCCTTGCCACTTTCGGGCTCGACGACGGCGCAGTCCGGGTGGGTCCCGGCCTCGAGCAACCGGCAGTCCGGGCACTGGCCGCAGGCGCGGTCGTCCGCCAACGGGCTCCGGCAGAGCACACTTGCGGCGATGCGCCACGCCAGGACGCGTTTGCCCACGCCGGGCGGCCCGGCCAACAGGTAGGCGTGAGCCAGTCGATCGCGCCGACGAGCCTCGCCGAGTCGGGTCCAAAGCGGCATCTGCCAGGGAAAAACCGGGGTCGTCTCCGCCGCGGTGTCCACCGTCGGGTCCATCAGGATGCTCGCTGCGCCAGAAGGTCTTCCAGTTGGCGCGCCAGTTCCCGCTGGACGGCGTCGATGGACCCGGTTGCATCGATGAGGCGGTAGCCCGGTTGCCGTGCCCGTTCCCGATACACGGCCCGGACGCGTTCGAAAAAGGCCATGTCTTCCACTTCGATGCGATCCTGCCGGCCGCGTCGTGCGGCGACCCGTCCTCGGCCGATTGCGACCGGTGCATCGAGGACGAGCACCCGATCCGGTCGGGTCGATCCCTGCACGCGGCATTCCAGATCGGCGATCCAGGCGGGGTCGAGTCCCCGTCCGCCACCCTGGTAAGCATAGGTGGCGTCCGTGAAGCGGTCGCAAACGACCCAGGTGCCGCGCGCCATGGCCGGCAGGATGACTTCCTGGAGGTGGCTGGCACGGGCGGCAAACAGCAGCATGAGTTCGCTTGCCGCCGGCATGGGCGCGTCCTGCAGAAACAGTCCCCGGATGGCTTCCGCCAACGCCGTGCCGCCCGGCTCGCGGGTCTCGACGACATCGAGGCCATGCGATCTCAGGAAGGTGCCGATGAAGGGCAGATGGGTGCTTTTCCCGACACCCTCGGCGCCTTCCAGCGTAATGAAGCGGCCCCGTGCCGTCGATGTCATGGCGGACTTCCCTGGCAGGTTTTGCGCTGGTGGCACGCGACGGCGCGGTTGTGTTCGCCCAGCGTATCGGAAAACACATGCCGGCCGTCGCCGCGCGACACGAAATAGAGGGCCTGACCGGGGGCCGGATGAGCTGCGGCTTCGAGCGCGGCGCGGCCCACCAGTGCGATCGGGCCCGGCGGCAGGCCCGGATTGCGATACGTATTGTAAGGGTGGTGGCGCAGCAGGTGCTCGCGGGTGAGATTGCCTGAATAATCGGCGCCCAGGGAAAAGATCACGGTGGGATCGGTCTGCAAGGGCATGGCCAGTTGCAGTCGGCGCACGAATACGCCGGCGATCTGGGCCCGCTCATCGGCGACTGCGGTCTCCTTTTCCACCAGGGACGCCAGGATGAGCAGATCGTATGGAGTCCTGAGCGGAAGATCCGCTGCGCGGGTCGCCCATGCGCTTGCGAGTTCCTGTCGCATGCGTTCATGGGCTTGTCGCAACAGGGTCTGATCCGTCGTGCCGCGGGCAAACAAATAGGTGTCGGGAAAGAACTGGCCCTCGGGCGAGAGATCGGGCGTACCCAGGCTGGCCATGAGCTTCGGCCAGTCGAAGTCGGGTGTGGGTCGAATCGCCGGATGCTGGCGCAGCGCCACCTGCACCTGCGCCGCGCTCCAGCCCTCGACCAGGGTGATGCGGTGCAGGAGGATCTCTCCCTTGATGAGTTGGTCCAGCAAGCCTTGCGGTGTCAGGCCGGGCGCGAGGCGGTACTCGCCCGCACGGATTCGCCCCGTCTGCCCCTCGAATGCCGCCAGCATCGTGAACGGCCAGCGCCAGCCGAGAATGCGCTGCTCCTGCAGCTTGCGGGTGATGGTCGAAAAGCCGTCTCCGGGCTGGATTTCAAGGGTCTGGGGCGACTCGATTCCGAGCGGCCGGTGCCGGTAATGCTCGAACATCGCCCAACCGCTGCCGATCGCGAGGAGCGCCAGCAATGTCCACAGCGTCGGGAGCAACGCCCGCAGCCGGCTCACAAGGCTGGGTTGCGTCGGGCTGCCGGGCGTCATTCGGCCCCGCTCGCCGGTCGCGGCCACGGACCGGCGATGGCCGCCTGCAAGGCTCTCGTCACAGAGCCTGCCGAGAACGATTGGCGCCCGAGGATGCGGATCGGGCGAATCCCGCGTACGGCGTTGCAGAGCAACAGTTCGTCGGCGCGATGGCAATCCGTGGCCGACAGCATGGTTTCGCGGAGCGGTATGCCGAGTTCTCCGGCGCAGGCCATGATCCGGGCGCGCAGCGTGCCGGCCATCCCGCAGTTGCGGATCAATGGGGTCAGCAGGGTCTCGTTGCACACCGCGAACAGATTGCTCATCGTCCCGCCGATCACCGCGCCGGCAGGATCGCGCAGCAGGCCCTCGGCGATGCCGGGATCGTCCCATTCGGCCCGCGCGAGAACCTGTGTCATGCGGTTCAGGTGCTTGATACCCGCGAGGCCCGGCTCGGGGAACCATAACTGCCGGCACCAGCGTACCCGAATGCCGCGCTCGTAGTCTGCGGCAGGCCACTCGGGTGCGGGAGCGACCTGAGCGATGCGTCGCCATGCGACAGACGCCGGACGGGCGTAGCCACGGCCGGCGCCTTGCACGGTCAGCGTCAGTTTCAGCACGGCCGGGCCATCCTGCGCGCCGCACAGTCCAAGGGCATCCCGATGCAGGGCTGCGAGCGGCGGGTCGGGCAGACCCAGGGCCTGGCAACCGCGCGTCATGCGCGCCATGTGCAGATCCCAGGCCAACGGCTCACCGGCGTCGACCAGCAGGGTTTCGAAGACGCCCTCCCCGTACTGCAGACCGCGATCGTCCAGCGGCACCTCGGTCGCCGGTTCGCCGTCCACGAGGCTCAGCATGGGGGCGTCTCCAGTGCCTGGAGGATGCCCTTGGCCTTGATGCGGGTCTCCGCCAGTTCCCGTTCGGGATCCGAATCGGCAACGATGCCGCCCCCGGCGCGGAAGCTGAGGCGGCGGCCGTCGAGGTGGGCGGTCCGGATCAGAATGTTGAAGTCCATGCGCCCGTTCCGGCTGACATAACCGACGGATCCGGTATAGGGACCCCGCGCCTCGCCTTCCAGTTCGGCAATGATCTCCATGCAGCGCACCTTGGGGCAACCGGTGATGGTCCCACCCGGGAACAGCGCCGCCAGAATGGCCGCCACATCCACGTCGGCGCGCAACTCACCTTCCACCGCCGAGACGATGTGGTGGACATGGGCATAGGTCTCGACTTGCAGCCGCTCGCTGACCCGCACGGTGCCCGGCCGGCAGATGCGGCCCAGATCGTTGCGTTCCAGATCCACGAGCATCACATGCTCGGCGCGCTCCTTGGGATGGCCCAGCAACTCACGCGCCAGGGCTTCGTCCTCGACGGGATCGCGGGCGCGTCGGCGCGTGCCGGCAATGGGGCGGGTCTGGATCCATCCCGCCGCGACCTGCAACAGGCGCTCCGGGGAGCTGGACAGCACGGCCGCATCCCCCCACCGCAGCGAGGCGGCATACGGCGCCGGATTGGTGCGGCGCAAGCGTGCATACAAGGCTGCGGGCGTCACCGGCGAGTCGAAGTCCGCCTGCCAAAGCCGGGACAGATTGGCCTGGAAGATGTCGCCCGCGCGGATGTAGTCCTGCGCGCGGGCGATGGCCGCCAGATGACGGGCGGGATCCTGCTCGCTCAGGTGGTGGGGGGGCAAGGATGTGCCGGGCGTTGCGGCCCGCGACAAGTCGGTCATCAGACGCCCCAGATCCTGCTCGCGTTCCGCCACCGCCCAGCTCTCGCCGCGCAGATGATCATGAATCAGCGCGGCGGGACAGCGCCAGGCCAGGGCCATGGGGAGGGCGGAGTCCACGGGCTGAGGCAGCCGCAGCCGCGGCTCGATCGCTCCGGCCAGTTCATAGCCGAGATAGGCGATCCACCCGCCGACGAAAGGCAGGTCGTGATCAGCGGCCTCCGGCGTATGGCGGCAGGCGGCCGCCAGTTCACCGAGAAAATCCGCGCCGCGATCGCGGGCGGTGATGAGGGTTTCTGGAAAGGCGGGCAGGAGGTCGTAGCGACCGGTCAGGGAATGGGCTGCGGCGCTTTCCAGGAGCAAGGGGTAACGCGCCGGAAACCGGGCGTGCAGGGCCAGCAGATCCGGACGCGCCGGGAGCTTCTGGACATGAACGGCGGCAGCGGCGGGCACCGGCGCGAAAAACCTCAGGGGTCAGGAAAAGCGTCGGAAGATCAAAGAACCGTTGGTGCCGCCGAAGCCAAAGGAGTTGGACAGCACCACGTCCAGCGATGCCTCGCGGGCCTGATGCGGCACATAATCCAGATCGCACTCCGGATCGGGCGCGTCCAGATTGATGGTCGGCGGAATCACCTGGTCGCGCAGGGCCAGAATGGCAAAGGCCGCCTCCACGGCTCCCGCGGCGCCGAGCATGTGGCCCGTCATGGATTTGGTGGAACTGACCGCCAGATGCCG
>PKCW01000010.1 GCA_002862965.1 Pseudomonadota bacterium | reverse complement strand
CCCGGGCATCGAAATCCTGCACCCCGACACTCAGACGATTGAATCCGATGCCGTGAAGGGCGCGGACGCCGGCCGCATCGAGGTTGCGTGGATCGGCTTCGATGCCCATTTCCACCTCGGGCGCCATGTGGAAATGGGCGCGCAGCGTGGCGACGATGGTCGCGAGCTGGTGCGGCGAGAGGAAAGTCGGACTGCCGCCCCCGAAATGTACCTGCACGACGGATCCGGGTTCTTCGAGCATGGCTGCCTGGAGGGCGATCTCCTGTTCCAGGCTCTCCAGATAACTCACGATCGGACCGGGTTGCCGGGTGATTTCGCGATGGCAACCGCAATAAAAGCAAGGGCTCGGGCAGAACGGCATGTGCAGGTAGAGCGACAGCGGGGCACGGCTGCGCGTCCGCAGGGCGCGCTGATGCTCTCCGGCGCCGACTCCCGGATGGAAGCGATCCGCTGTCGGATAGGAGGTGTAACGGGGCGCGCGGGTATCGTACCGTGCGATCAACGTGGCATCGAAAGCGTGGACTGCGGGGGGCATGACGCTACTCTTTCCTGGGCTTGGCGGAAAGAATAGCGCACGAGCTATCTGCGACAATGACTTACGTCAATAAGCCGATCGAGCATACCTTCTCACGGCGCGTGGCGAGCAAACACCAGCGAGGCGTTCGTGCCCCCGAAGCCGAAGCTGTTGGACAGCACGGTGTTCAGCTGCACGCCATCCCGGCGCTCGCGCACGATGGGCAGGCCCTCTGCGGCGGGATCGAGCCGCTCGATGTTGGCTGATGCCGCGATGAAGTTTTCCTGCATCATCAGCAGACTGTAGATGGCTTCGTGGACGCCGGCAGCACCCAAGGCATGGCCGGTCAGGGATTTCGTCGAGGAGAGCGGGGGCATCGCGTCGCCGAACACTTCGCGCAGGGCCTCCAGCTCACGCACGTCCCCGACCGGCGTGCTCGTGCCATGGGTGTTGATGTAATCGATGGGCGCATCGACCGTCGCCATCGCTTGGCGCATGCAGCGCACAGCGCCCTCTCCGGACGGCGCCACCATGTCATAACCGTCGGAAGTGGCGCCGTAGCCCACCACCTCGGCATGGATACGCGCGCCCCGTCGCAAGGCGTGTTCGCGTTCTTCAAGGACCAGAATGCCGCCGCCTCCGGAAATGACGAAGCCGTCACGATCCGCGTCATAGGTCCGGGACGCTCTCTCCGGCGTCTCGTTGTACTTGCTGGACAGGGCGCCCATGGCGTCGAACATGAACGCCATGGTCCAGTGTTCTTCCTCCGCGCCGCCGGCGAAGACGATGTCCTGCTTGCCGAGCTGGATCTGTTCGACGGCGTTGCCGATGCAGTGCGCGCTCGTGGCGCAGGCGGAACTGATGGCGTAGTTGATGCCCTTGATCTGAGCGCCGGTGGCCAGGCACGCCGACACGCCGCTGCACATCGCCTTGGTCACCATGTAGGGCCCGACGCGCCGCACGCCCTTGGCGCGCACCGTGTCTATGCCTTCCAAAATGCTTTCGTGCGAGGCGCCGCCGGCGCCGACGATGAGCCCCGTGCGCAGATTCGACACCAGATCCGCCGGCAGGCCGGCATCGGCGATCGCTTCCTGCATCGCCAGCCAGGCATAGGCGTGCCCATCGGCCATGAAGCGCAGCAGCTTGCGGTCGATGAGGTCGGCGACGTCCAGGCGAACCGATCCCGCCACGTGGGAGCGCAGGCCCTGCTCGGCATACTCCGGCTGGTGACTGATGCCCGAGCGGCCGGCGCGCAGGCTGTCCAGCACTTCCGTCTTGTTGTTGCCGATGCTGGAGACGATGCCCAGACCGGTTACCACAACGCGTTTCATCGGTATCCCTCCTCCCGCGTGAAGTTGCTCGGATCCACGGCGCATCAGAAGTTGGCCGTGGAGGTGAACAGGCCCGCCCGCAGGTCTTTGGCGGTGTAGATCTCGTGTCCGTCCACACGGAGTGTGGCGTCACCGATGCCCATGACCAGTCGTCGCAGGATGACCCGTTTCAAATCCAGTGTATACGTCACCCTTTTGGCAGTGGGAAGCACTTGTCCCGTGAACTTGACTTCGCCGACACCGAGGGCGCGGCCGCGACCCGGGGCGCCCAGCCAGGCCAGGTGAAAACCCATCAGTTGCCACATCGCGTCCAGACCCAGACAGCCGGGCATGACCGGATCGCCTTGAAAGTGGCACTGGAAGAACCAGAGGTCCGGGCGGATGTCGAGTTCGGCCACGACCTGACCTTTGCCGTATGAGCCGCCGTCCTCGCTGATGTGCGTGATGCGGTCGAACATCAGCATCGGTGGCAGCGGGAGCTGGGCATTTCCGGGACCGAACATCTCGCCTCGGCCGCAGGTCAACAGATCTTCGAGATCCAGTGAAGCAGGTCTCACAATGGGCTCCAATAGGCGCTCATCCCCGTCTGGAGGCGGGGTAAAAGGGCCTGATGATTGTCCACCTCGAGCGACAAATCAAGCGGTGGGCGGGTTTGATTGTTGATCGGCATCCGGCAGAATCAGGGAGCAAGCCGTTCCAGTGACCAGGTGTGATCCGTCCGGCACTGATAGGCCAATCGATCATGCAGCCGGTCTGGCCGGGCTTGCCAGAATTCGAACCGCAAGGGAACAAGGCGGTATCCACCCCACTGCGGCGGACGCGGAATGGCCTGACCATCGAACTCGTGCGTAAAACGGTCGAGTCGGCTCTCGAGATCCTTGCGCCCCTGCAACACCCGGCTTTGCGGAGACGCCCAGGCGCCCAGCTGGCTCCCGCGTGGCCGCGAGCTGAAGTACGCATCCGACTCGGCCGGATCCGCGCGCTCCGCACTGCCTTCGATGCGCACCTGCCGGAGTTGGGCCGGCCAGTAGAACAGCAATGCGGCAGACGGGTTGTGGGCGAGTTCTTCGCCCTTGCGGCTTTCATAGTGGGAATGGAAAACGAAGCCGTTTTCATCGAAGTGCTTGAGCAGCACGATGCGTGCGCTGGGACGCCCATCGACACCGACGGTTGCCAGCGCCATGGCGTCCGGTTCGGGCGGGTGCAGCGGATGTGCGGCCGCATACCATTCCCGGAACAAGCCCCACGGTTGGGCGGGCGCCGTATCTTCGTCGAGTGCGCAAAGCTGTGTGGTCAATGGAACGTCCATCTGACGGGAACAGGCGGGGACCGCTCCCCGCCTGCAGGAACTGGACTCAAGCCGGCTCGAAGACCGGAAAATGGCGCCCCTTGGGCAATTCTTCCCAGGAGACCTTGACCTTCATGCCGACTTTGACGTCTTCCAGGGGGCAGTTGACGACATTGGTCATCATCCGCACGCCTTCGGTGAGTTGCACGATGGCGACGACGTAGGGGACGCGGGCCCCCATGGCCGGATTGCCGGGCTTGCGCATGACACTGAAGGCGTAAACCTCCCCCAGGCCCTGAGATTCTCGCCACTCCACCGCGCCCGTCTTGGGCGAGATCACCACAGCCTCACGGGGGTAGTGATAGTAGCGCTCCGACTCCGGGCTGTACTGGAGCATCAGCTTCTTTTCTTCGGTCGCCTTCCAGAACGGTTCGGCGTGGGGCGAGGTGCCCATCATCATGCGACTCATAGCGTTTCCTCCGTACCCAGGACCACAGTGGAGCAGGCCGACAGGACTCCGCCCACGCCGTGCGCCACGGCCAGCTTGGCGTCGGGCACCTGCCGCGGACCGCCTTCGCCGCGCAACTGCTTGGTGGCTTCCACCAGCAGGAACATGCCGTACATGCCCGGGTGGGTATAGGAGAGGCCGCCGCCGTTGGTGTTGGTCGGCAGTGCGCCGCCGGGGCCGAGCTTGCCGTCTTCCACGAAGCGGCCGCCTTCCCCCTTGGGACAGAAACCCATGTCTTCCAGCGACATCAGCACGGTGATGGTGAAGGAATCGTAGGTCATCACCAAGTCGATGTCCTTCGGCGTCACGCCGGCCATGTTGAAGGCCTTGGGCGCGGAAACGGCGCCGGGGGTGACGGTCAGCTCGGGCATTTCCGAGATCATCATGGCGTGGTCGTGGTGGGTGCCGGCACCCAGAACGTATACGGGTTTCTTCTTCAGGTGACGGGCCCGTTCGGCGCTGGTGATGACCACCGCGCCGGCGCCGTCGGTGACAAGGCAGCAGTCATAGCGATGCAGCGGGTCGCAGACCAGCGGAGAATTGAGCACGTCCTCGATGCTCATCGGCTCCTGATAGCGCGCGCGCGGGTTCATCTGCGCCCACTTGCGGGTCGACACGGCGATCTGCGCGAGCTGCTCGGACGTCGTGCCATAGAGATGTTGATGGCGGCTGGCGGCGAGAGCATAGGCGCCTGCGGGCAGCATCAGGCCGGCCGGCATCTCCCATTCCAGGAAAGGCGGCGGGTTCTTGCGGTCGAAGGCGTTCATCATGGCGGCCATGCCGCCCGTCAGGCCGCCCTTCGAGCGCGGTGTCTGGGCATAGACCGAGACCGCGACTTCGCACAGGCCGAGCGCGATGGCTGCTGCCGCGTGCTCGACGTGGACCTCGAAGCTCGAGCCGCCGGTCATGGTGCTGTCGGTATAGCGCGGGCGAATGCCCAGATGCTCGGCCAGCTCCAGACTGGGCATCATCATGCCGGTACAGAACAGGCCGTCCACATCGGACAGCTTGAGTCCGGCGTCTTCCAGCGCGGCGTGGATGACTTTGACTTCGAGCTCGCGCTCGGTCAGATGAAGCTCGCCGGTGGGCGAGACCTCATCCGCGGCGCCGACGATTGCCGCCTTGCCCCGCAGATACCTCGTATCGTAGGCCATCGTTTCCTAGTCCCTTTGGGTGGAT
Organism: Pseudomonadota bacterium; assembly: GCA_002862965.1. Classification (GTDB taxonomy): domain Bacteria; phylum Pseudomonadota; class Gammaproteobacteria; order UBA5335; family UBA5335; genus Macondimonas. The sequence goes on along the minus strand of PKCW01000010.1, from coordinate 1,895 downwards.
TGACTTCCCTGTGGCCGGCGCCGCGATTCCACGAACAAAGCATTGGAAGCACGTTGGCGTATGCGCGACGTTACACCCAGGATCAACGGCGCAGGCTAGGAGATTCGATCCTTAAACGCAAGAGGACAATTGCCCGCCTTGAGGGCCGATGCGAACTCGCTTCAGATGGCGATCCAGCGATCGACCGACCCACGCCGAGGACGAGGACTGTTAGAATCGTGAGACTCGCGGCCGATGGACAGCTGACGTGACAGGGGAGATGACTTCACAGGCCTCGCTTCCCGACCTGAGGCCTCAGTTGCCGGCCTTGGAGGCCGCCGTGGATCAGGCATTGGCCCGTGCCCGTGCCCGCGGCGCCGATGCCGCCCAGGCCCAGGTCGGACTGCGCGTGGGATACTCGGTTGGCGTGCGCGGCGGCGATGTCGAGACCTTGGAGCACGAGCGCGATCGCGGCTTGGGGGTCACGGTCTACTTTCGCGGTCGCAAGGGCGGCGCGAGCACGACGGACCTGCGCCCCGAAGCGATCGCAGCGGCCGTCGACGGCGCCTGCGATCTGGCGCAACATACCGAGGCCGATCCGGCTGCCGGTCTTCCCGAGCCGGACCTGATGGCCTGGAAGGCGCTCGACCTCGACCTCTACCATCCTTGGGACATGACCCCTGCGCGCGCCATCGAGCGGGCGCTGGCGATGGAAGCCGCTGCCCTGGCGGTGGACCCCCGTCTGCAGCAATCCGAAGGCGCGGGGCTGCAGACCGGGCTGGGGGTCTCGGTGCTGGGCAACAGCCTTGGATTTCGGGGAATACGCTGCGGGTCATCACATGGCATGGGGCTGGGGCTCATTGCGCAGGCGGACGGCCAGATGCAGCGCGAGGGCTGGTACGAGAGCGTGCGCAATCCCCAGCATCTGCCCGCACCCGAAGCGGTGGGGCGGCGCGCTGCCGAACGAGCCTTGGCCCGCCTCGGCGCCCGCACCCTGTCGACGCGCCGCGTACCGGTGCTGTTTGCCCCCGAGGTGGCCCGCAGTCTGATCCGCCATCTGGTCGGCGCGGTGAGCGGCGGGGCGTTGTATCGCCAGATGAGTTTCCTGCAGGACAAGCTGGGCCAGCAGGTCATGAGCCCAGGGCTGCATCTGCATGAACAGCCGCTTTTGCCTCAGGCCATGGCCAGCGCCGCCTTCGATGGCGAAGGGGTGGCCACGGCGGCGAGCGACTTAGTCCGGGACGGCGTCCTTGCGCGATATGTGCTCGACAGCTATTCCGCCCGCCGCCTCGGGCGGCAGTCGACCGGCAATGCGGGCGGCGTGCACAACCTGATCATCGAGCCCACGGGTCACGGCGGAGAGGCAGAGTTGGTGCGGATGCTGGACACCGGCCTGTGGGTCACCGAGGTGATGGGGCAGGGGGTGAATCTCGTGACCGGCGATTATTCGCGCGGGGCCGCGGGTTTCTGGGTCGAGCATGGACAAGTCGTGCACGCCGTGGATGAGGTCACCATTGCCGGCAATCTGAAGGATATGTTCCGCCAGATCCTGGCGACGGGAGCGGATCTCGACGCCCGCGGCAGCATCCATTGCGGATCGATATTGATCGAGTCCATGACGGTGGCCGGATCGGCTTGACGTCGGCTGTCCGCGAGCCGCCCGTCAGCCACTGGAAGAATCGGCGCGTCGCGAGATGGGCGTCGGTCCACGCGCGACGCCGGGCTTTGAAAAATGCGGCGGGTGTCGGCACGATTCCTTGTCGGGGGAACACTCCCGGCCGCACGGTTCCCCGATGAACTTTTCGGATAGAGAGGTCGGCAGACGATGGAGCTTTACACGTATTATCGCAGCGTCGCCGCACACAGGGTCCGTATCATTTTGAATATAAAAGGCCAAGCGAAACGCTATACCGGGG
>PKCW01000154.1 GCA_002862965.1 Pseudomonadota bacterium | reverse complement strand
ATTCGCGACCACAAGGGCAGCCCGGCATCCGGGTCCCAATTCATCCAGATGGCAAACGCGCGGCCCACCAGATTGGCGTCGGGTACGGTACCCCAGCGGCGGCTGTCGTCGCTGTTGTCCCGATTGTCGCCCATGACGAAATACTGGTCCGGCGGGACGACGGCGCGCATGTTGTAGGACGGCCTGCCGGTGGTCTTGAGCAGATGATGCATCACCTCGCCGACCTGTTCCTCGAACTCCCATGCCTCCCAGCGCGCCGGCACCCCCGGCCCGGTGTAACGCCCTGTCGGGGTTATCGGCAAGGGAGCGCCGTTCAAGTAGACCTGCTTGTCGCGATAGACGATTTCGTCCCCCGGCAAGCCGATGACCCGCTTGATGAAATCCTTGGACGGATCTTCCGGGAAACGGAACACCATCACGTCCCCGCGCTCGGGGTAACCGAAGGGCAGGACGCGTGTGTTGAACACCGGGATCCGCACCCCATAGGCAAACTTGTTGACCAGGATGAAATCACCCGTCAGCAGGGTCGGCACCATCGAGCCCGAGGGAATGCGGAACGGCTCGACGAGGAAGGACCGGACCAGGAACACCGCCAGCACGACCGGAAACAGACTGCGACCGAACTCGACCAGGCCCGATGGCCCTTCACCATTCCCGCTGCGCTGCCGCGCCGGCGCCCAGCGATAGCGATCCAGCACCCACAGCACGCCGGTAATCACGGTGAGAACGACCAGCAACAGGGAAAAATCGGCGCGCATGCGGACTCCTTACAATGGTATTTCCGTAGTCACTCGGGTTTCTTGCCCACGTCCAGAATGGCCAGGAAGGCTTCTTGCGGCACCTCGACCTTGCCGATCTGCTTCATGCGCTTTTTACCCGCTTTCTGCTTTTCCAGCAGCTTCTTCTTGCGGGTGATGTCGCCGCCGTAACACTTGGCGGTGACGTTCTTGCGCATGGCCTTGACCGTGGTGCGCGCGATGACGTGGCTGCCGATGGCCGCCTGGATCGCCACCTCGAACATCTGCCGCGGGATCAGCTCGCGCATGCGCTCGGCCAGTTGGCGACCGCGATAGGCGGTCTGGGCCCGGTGCACGATCACCGACAGCGCATCGACCCGCTGGCCGTTGATCAGCAGATCCAGCCGCACCAGATCCGCCGGCTGAAAGCGCTCCAAATGATAATCGAAGGACGCATAGCCGCGGCTGACCGACTTGAGCTGGTCGAAGAAATCCAGCACCACCTCGCTCAGCGGCAGCTCATAGACGATCGAGACCTGGCTGCCCAGATATTGCAGCTTCATCTGCACGCCGCGGCGCTGTTCGCACAGCGTCAGCACGCCGCCCACGTAGTCCTGCGGACAGAGGATGTTGGCCTGGATGATGGGCTCGCGGATCTCGGCCATCTCGTTGACCGGCGGCAGCTTCGACGGATTGTCGACGTGCAGCAGTTCTCCGGCATGCGTCAGCACCTCATAGACCACGGTCGGCGCGGTGGTGATGAGATCCAGATCGTACTCGCGCTCCAGGCGCTCCTGGATGATCTCCATGTGCAGCATGCCCAGGAAGCCGCAGCGGAAACCGAACCCGAGCGCGGTGGACGTCTCCGGCTCGAAGTGCAGCGCCGCATCGTTCAGGCGCAGCTTCTGCAGCGCTTCGCGCAGGTGCTCGTAGTCGTCGGTGTTGACGGTGTACAGCCCGGCAAATACGCGCGGCTGCACCTGCTTGAAGCCCGGCAGGCGCTCGGTGCAGGGCCGGTCGGCCAGGGTCACGGTATCGCCGACCGGGGCGCCGTCGATCTCCTTGATGCCGGCGATCAGGAATCCCACCTCGCCCGTCTCCAGGCGCGGACGGTCGACCATCTTGGGCGTGAAGACGCCCACCCGCGCGCCGGCATGGCTGCGCCCACTCGACAGCATCATCACCTTGTCGCCGGCACTGACGCGACCGTTGACCACGCGGATCAGGGAGACCACGCCGACGAAATTGTCGAACCAGGAGTCGATGATCAGCGCCTGCAAGGGTCCGTCCGGGTTGCCCTGAGGGGGCGGGATGCGCGCCAGCACGGCTTCGAGCAACGCATCGACGCCCTGGCCGGTCTTGGCGCTCACCTGCAGGGCGTCATGGGCATCGATGCCGATGACGTCCTCGATTTCCTGCGCCACCCGGTCCGGGTCGGCCTGCGGCAAGTCGATCTTGTTCAGGACCGGCACGACTTCAAGCCCCTGATCCAGCGCGGTGTAGCAGTTGGCCACGCTCTGGGCTTCCACGCCCTGCGCGGCATCCACCACGAGCAATGCCCCCTCGCAGGCGGCGAGCGACCGGGAGACCTCGTAGGAAAAATCGACATGGCCCGGCGTGTCGATGAGGTTGAGCTGATAGGTCTGTCCATCGCGCGCGCGATAGGGCAGGGTCACCGATTGCGCCTTGATGGTGATGCCGCGCTCGCGCTCCAGATCCATGGAGTCGAGCACCTGCGCCTGCATCTCCCGGTCGCTCAGGCCGCCGCAGAGCTGGATGAAACGGTCCGCCAAGGTCGACTTGCCGTGGTCGATGTGGGCGATGATGGAGAAATTGCGTGTCCGGGATTGCATGATCGTCAAGCGGCTCCGATGCGCGTGGCGGGCCGCTCCAGAAAGGCGCGCACAGCCGCCGCGTCCAATCGCCCCTCGCACAGCACGGCGCCATCGCCGACCACGACCGGAACACGGGCCCCATAGCGAGCCTTGAGGTCGGGATCGCCGTCGACATCGATGGGGACGATCTCCACCGTCCGGCCGCGGCACAGGGTCAGCAGATCTTCGTGCAGGAGATCGCACAGCCCGCAACGGGGCCGGGTGTAAAGGGTCAAGTGGAGCTTCATCGAGGGAAAAACCGCCAGAACGCCAAAGGGGTTGATTCTACGTCATCGACCGGCTGCCCGGCAGGGTGCCGTGCCGGCGGATCCGGAACGGCAGGCCCCGCGCGATGCGCCTCACGCCATCAGCGACGGCGGTGCAGCGAATCGGCCATGGCCTTCAGCGCCGCATAGGGGACCTCACCGACGACCAGGACCTGATGCCCGTCGCGGACATCGCCGTAGGCGTTCATGCTGCCGCGACTGGTCTGCCCGACGATGGGCTTGCCGCGCACGGGACCGGCATCGATGAAGACCGATATGGCCGAAAGGCCGTCGCTGTACACCAGATGTTCCTGTCCGCCCCCACCGGGGACGACGTGATCGGCGCCGAAGACCAGACGATAACCGGACGGCGGATCAGGCACATCCCAGTGGCGCACATCCATTGTCCGTGCAGCGTCCGCATTGGTCTTCACGATTTCGCGCTTCAGCTTGGACACGTCCACCGCCGGCGCCAGCAATCGCGGGTCGATGCGGTCCTTTACCGTCAACGCCGTGAACATCACTTCCTGGCGGATACGGTCGTCCTCGCCGATCATCTGAGCGTGCAGGATCAGGCCGGTCTCCCGGTCGACGCAGAGCCGATAACCGTATCGGTAGCCGTCACGCGGACGCACCCGCAGCCGTTGGCACGCCCGGCCGGCCACGCGGTCCGCGGGGCCCAGTTCGAGGCTGTAGTGAGCGGTCAGTCGCCCCATGTCCTCAGGCTGGGCCGAAAAAAAAGGGTTGCTCCAGCGCAGCCCTTCGATCATCAGCCCACGCTCGGGGAGGTAGCGGGTCATCTGCCCACCCCGGCGATGGATCTCGTTCATTTCGCCGTTGAGCGCGACCAGACGTGTCTGGCCTTCCTTCTCCGGCGAGTGGATCACCTGCATCGTCTCCAGCGAGTCGTTCTTCTGGTAGACGAACGTGCCCTCATAACTCAACGCGCCGTAGGCCTTGACCGTGCGCAGGATCCATTCCGCCGGCGCTTCGCCGGCCTGGACGAAGGGTGCGGCGATACACAGGGAAACGAGCAGGAAGGCAGCCCGCATGTCGGGAATGGCGGGCCTCACGGAGCGATGGCGGAAACGGGCTCGACCGCCGATTCGGCCATGCTGAGATAAGGCAGCATGCGCGCCGGTTCACCGGTATCCACCAAGGCCAGCGTGTGGTTGCGCAGATATTGATCGAGTTCGGAGGTGTCGGCGCGATCCGGCTCCACATCGGCGGCGGTCGCCACGGCCACCGGAGCGGTCGTATCGGGGCGGGCGGCGACATCGACCGTGGATGATCCGGGGCGTTGCCATGAATTGACGAGAATCACCGATGCCAGAATCAGGGATGCGGCCAAGCCCCATGCACGGGGGTGACCCGCGAGCGGCATGCGCGATACGCGGGGAGTCGACTCATCCTTGTCGATTTCGGCCCTGACCGCCGATGCGATGTCTACGATGCCGGAAGCCGGAAGATTGTCCCGCAGCACGTCACCGATCAGGTGGTAGCGAGCCCATTGTGATCGCCTGGACGCATCGGCCGTCATGCCCTGCGCCACGAGACGCGCCCGCCCGCCGGTCAATTCGCCATCCATCCAGGCCGACATGTCCGCTGCGAATTCGGTATCCGTGTCGATGGACTGCCCAAGCTGCTGTTTCGTGGATCCCGACTGCGTGGTCTTGTCATTCATGATTCAGGTCAATCCCTCGATTTTCTTGAGCTCGGCATCGATGGTATCCCGCGCTCGAAACAGCCTAGACCGGACAGTACCCACCGGGCATTCCATCGTTTTGGCAATCTCTTCATAACTCATGCCCTCGATTTCCCGCAAGATCAGCGCCGTCCGGAGATCCTGCGGCAATGCGTCGATTGCCGACAGGATGGTCCGACGCACCTCGTCGGTGAGCAACAGCGCTTCGGGCGTGTCGATGTCGCTCAAACGGGCCGAAAAATCGACTTCCGAGTCTTCGTTACCGAACTCCGAAACCGAACTGACCGGGGCCCGATTCCTGGCCGCCACATGGTTCTTGGCGGTGTTGATCGCGATCCGGTACAGCCACGTATAGAACGCACTGTCGCCCCGAAACCCGGGCAAGGCCCGATACGCCTTGATGAAGGCTTCCTGCGCCACATCGTGCGCATCGCTCGGGTCGTACACATAGCGGGACACCAGCTTGATCACCTTGTGCTGGTACTTGCGCACCAACAGATCAAAAGCCGTCTTGTCGCCCCGCTGGACCCGCTTCACCAGATCCTGGTCAACTGCACCTGCATCGCCCATCGGGGGCATCACTCCGGCCCCCGGCGTTCTCTTGCCCACTAGACAAGCTCAAACCGGGAGAGTTCGTTCTTTCGATCAAAAAAGCGGTTTATAGTAAGCCCGCATCCGCATCGGGCCCGCCAACCGCGTTGGTGGGCGATTCTATCAGCCGTTTCACATTCCCGCGATGACCACCCACACGACAGACGTTCTCATCATCGGCAGCGGCGCAGCCGGGCTATCGCTGGCATTGCGCCTGGCGCCTCACTGCGCGGTGACGGTGGTGTGCAAGGCGAGCCCCAGCGAAGGCAGCACGGCGTACGCCCAGGGCGGCATCTCGGCCGTCCTGGACGTCGATGACTCGGTCGAGGCACATGTGGAAGATACGCTGATCGCGGGCGCCGGCCTCTGCGACCCCGAAGCGGTCCGCTTTACCGCAGCGCGTGGCGCGTCCGCCATTGCCTGGCTGAGCACACTGGGCGTGGCCTTCACCCGCGAGGATGACCAGCCCAACTCGGACAGCCCGCTGCATCTGACCCGGGAGGGCGGCCACCGCCACCGGCGCGTCGTCCATGCCGCGGACGCCACCGGCCGGGCCGTCTCGGAGGTCTTGCTCGCAGCCTGCCGGGCGCATCCGCGGATCCGCATGCTGGAACGGCACATGGCCGTCGATCTCATCACGCACGACGGGGCGTTGCGCGGGCAACGGTCCTGTTGCGGCGCGCGGCTGCTGAACCGGGACACCGGCGCCGTACAATCCTGGCTGGCCCGCAGCGTGGCCCTCGCCACCGGCGGCGCCAGTCGCGTCTACCTTTACACCAGCAACCCCGAGGTCGCGACCGGTGATGGCATCGCCATGGCCTGGCGCGCCGGTTGTCGCGTCGCCAACCTCGAGTTCATGCAGTTCCACCCCACCTGCCTCTACCTGCCGGCTCAGGGCTCGCGCGTGTTTCTCGTCAGCGAAGCCGTGCGCGGCGAAGGGGGGCGCCTGCTGCTGCCCGATGGCACGGCCTTCATGGCGGGCTTCGACCCGCGCGGCGATCTGGCGCCGCGAGACATCGTGGCCCGCGCGATCGATCACGAAATGAAGCGGCTGGGCATCCCCTGCGTGTATCTCGACATCCGCCACCGCGGCAGCGCATTCATCCAGGCGCATTTCCCGACCATCCACGCACAGTGTCTGGCCCTGGGACTGGACATGACCGAGCAGCCCTTGCCGGTGGTGCCCGCCGCCCACTACACCTGCGGCGGTGTCGTGACCGATCTGCGCGCGCGCACCGATCTGGAGAACCTCTATGCGATCGGGGAAACCGCCCACACCGGCTTGCATGGCGCCAACCGCATGGCCAGCAACTCGCTGCTGGAATGCTTCGTCTTCGCCGAGTCGGCCGCCGACGACATCCTGACCCGCCTGCCGCACTTGCCCATCGCCGAGATCGCGGATGCGCCGCCCGCTCCAGCCGGCAAGTCCTCCACCGAGCACGTGACCGTCCATCACAACTGGACGGAACTGCGCCGCGCGATGTGGGACTACGTGGGCATCGTGCGCAGCGACGAGCGCCTGCTGCGCGCCCAGCGGCGCATCACACTGATCCGCGCCGAAACCGAGGCGCAATGGCGACGACACGGGTGC
>PKCW01000078.1 GCA_002862965.1 Pseudomonadota bacterium | reverse complement strand
CTCGTTCAGGCTGTTCATGCCCCCATGGGTGATGAAAACATCAGTGCGCTTGAGGACTTCCAGTTGCGGGACAAACTTTTCCACAAGGAAACTGCCAGGAATTTCACCTAGTTCTTGCGCATCGATATTGTAACCAATCGACATGATGACGCCGACGGGCTCGTTGGCCAACGCCTTTATGACGGTGCGATAGAAATCGGCATTGTGGTTGTGTACCGTTCCCATGGAGACATAAATCAATGGGCGGTTTCGGAAACGCTCGAAATCCAGATTCCCTGCATCCCGGCCTTCGGGAATCGAAGCACCCACATAATGGAAATTGCCTTTCAGTCGATTCGCAAACGGCTGGAACTCGCGGGTGTTGAAGACGATGTTGAGTTCACCAAGGCAGGCAAAAAAATCAAAGATATGATAGAGGATGCCACGAAACTCGACGCCGATCTTTGCCATGAGTTCGATGCCTTGGCGACGTGCCCAGGTTATCAATGGAACGCCGCGGATCAGGACGCCGGCAACATGCAGCGACAGCGGTACATCGCTCAGCATGACCCAGGGCGAACTGACCAGAGTCGTGATGCAGGCGACAGTTGGCTTGTGCAATGCCTCTCCGATGTATTTCCCCCAGACACAACAGGAGTCGTAAATGAGGTAGTCGGGGTCATCCTGGCGGGTGCGTTCGAGCAAGGGCTCGATGCACTTGAGCGCCATGTCGATTTCAACCAATGCAAAGTCAAGGATATTCGTCGCCGTACTGGCGCTGTGAGTGTACTGGAACCACTCATCATAAGTGCGAAATTCGACGCCCAGACTGGTGAATTTGGCGCGTGAATCTTCGCCGGCATAGTAAATCACCTGCTCGCCTCGAGCGATCAATTCCCGGACCAGGCCCACTGTAGGATTGATGTGTCCGGACGCGCCTGGAAGATTGAAAAATACGCATCGCCCCATGATTCAAAATCCCTTGATCGATATGACATTCCATTGAATTATCAAGGCGTTTGTTTTTGGTTATCGCACGGATTGACGCGTCGATAGAACATCCGCGTTCAAACAGTAGTGCAAGAAATGTCATTTTGCTCATGTCGTCAGTTGGCGACGAGTTGTTCAAAAACATCTCTCGACATTCAGGAGGACAAGCCGTCCAACGATTGATACGGAGGATTCACCACATCAGATCGTCGGGCACCGCGAAGTCGGCATAGGGATCCTCCGCCGCCGGAGCATCGGTGGCGGGGGTTTGGGTCTCGCGCGGGACGAGACGGCTGGCGTCGCGCTGGGCGATCTTCTCGGCCGCCGCCGGCGGAATCACCTCGAAGCGCTCCCCAACGCGCACCAGCACCAGCCGGCCATCGATGAGCTGCGCGCGCTGGCCGGCTTCGACATAGATCTTGCAGATCTTGCCCCGATCGACGAACTGGTAGGGCGTATCCCCCTTGGCGCGATCGAGCTTGTGGGTCTGGATGATCTGGCGGATCTCGGCTGCCTGTGCCTTGCGTTCCTGCGCCGCCTGGCGCTCCAGATTGCGGGCGCGATCCTGCGCGGCCTTTTCCTCCTGCGCGCGCCGGGCCTGTTCGGCGGCCTGATCGGGCGCGCCCTGACGCTTTTCGCGGCGTTTTTCCTTGGCCGCTTTCTGCAGCTGATCGGGCTTGGCCAGCCCGGCTTTCAGCAGTTGTTCCTGCAACAGATTGGCCATGGTCTCGTTCCTCGTGGCGTAAGGCTCAGGTGCGCCGGGCGCGCAGCAGGCTGAACAGGCCCCCCGTTGCGGCGAGCCCCGCGACCAGGAGCGCCGGCGGAGCGGCAAACGGATGGGCCGCGGCGACGCCGCCCAGAAAGCCGGCAATCAGCAGCAGGCTGCCACCGAAAGCCAACCATGCGCCATGGCGCCGCACCGGCAGGCGTTGCTCCAGTTGCGCGAGTTGCAGCGTCAATGCCTGCTGGCGGGCCGGCAGTTCCGTGACCGCCTGCAGGGCATGGTCGAGCGTGAGCGGCAACAGCGGCAGGCGCTGGGCGAGATCGGGCAGGCGTTCCTTGAACTCGCGGTAGATGCCGCGCGGCCCGAGCTGCTCGCGCATCCAGCGTTCCATGAAGGGCTTGGCGGTGGTCCAAAGATCCAGATCGGGATAGAGCTGGCGGCCCAGCCCCTCGATCTGGACCAGGGTTTTCTGCAGCAGCACGAGCTGGGGCTGCACCTGCATGTCGAAGCGCTGGGCGATCTCGAACAGCCGCAGCAGCAACTGATCCAGATGGATGTCCTTGAAGGGACGGAACAGGATGGGTTCGCACAGCGTGCGGATCACCGATTCCAGATCCTCGACGCGCGTGTCGGGACGCACCCAGCCCGAGGCGACGTGCAGCTCGGCGACGCGCCGATAATCGCCGTTGAAAAAGGCATAGATGTTGTGGGCGATGTAGCGCTGGTCGTCGCGGCCCAGGCTGCCGACGATGCCGAAGTCGACGGCCAGATAACCCGGCCGGGCGGGGTCGCGGGTGTCCACGAAGATGTTGCCGGCGTGCATGTCCGCGTGAAAGAAATTGTGGCGGAACACCTGGGTGAAAAAGATTTCGACCCCGCGTTCGGCCAGAAAGCGGAAATTGACGCCGCGGGCCTGCAGCGCGGCGATGTCGCTGATCGGAACGCCGTGGATGCGCTCCATGACGAGCACGTGCCGGTGCGTGAATTCCCAGTGCACCATCGGCACATAGAGGATCGGCCGATCCTCGAAGTTGCGCCGGGTCTGCGCCGCGTTGGCGCCCTCGCGCACCAGATCGAGTTCGTCGAGTATGGTCTTCTCGTAATCCTCGATCACCTCGCGCGCGCGCAGCCGTCGCCCATTGGGCACGAAGCGCTCGATGAACCGGGCCATGAGATACATGACGCGCAGATCGTCGCGGATGCGATCGTCCACGCCGGGCCGCAGCAGCTTCACCACCACCTCGCGGCCGTCCTTCAGCCGCGCGGCGTGGACCTGCGCGATGGACGCGGCGGCGAGCGGGGTCTCTGAAAACGCGTCAAACACCCGCTCGACCGGCGCGCCGTAGGTTTCCTCCAGGATGCGCCGGGCGATGGCGCCGGGGAAGGGCGGGACGCGATCCTGCAACCGGGCCAGTTCGTCGGCCACCTCGAGCGGCAGCAGGTCGCGCCGTGTCGCCAGCGCCTGACCCATCTTGATGGCGACGGGCCCCAGTTCCTCCAGCGCCAGGCGCAGGCGCAGGCCGAAACTGCGTTCCTCGGCGCGCCAGTGCCAGGGCAGGGCGTAGCGCGCCCAGCGCCAGTTGCGCATCAGCGCGAGATGGAACAGCGGTTCGTCGAGGCGGTAGCGCAGCACGACCCGGGTCGCTTGCAGGATGCGCAGTGTGGCTCGGAGCATGCGGGGCCTTTGGCGTTCAGTCGGGTTGAGCGTGAACGTTAGGGGAAGATTGTTGCAGTCGGGCCACGCGCGCCGCGAGTCGCGCCACGTCGTCCCGCAGCCGGTCCACCTCGTCGACGAAGGCATCGACCTCGGTGCGATCGGGCAACAGTTCGCTCTCGTAGCGCAGGTATTCGCTGGCATCCATGCCCACGCTGGTCAGGCTGCGCCGCAGCCAGCCGCCCACCCGGCGCAGGCCGGTGCCCACGCTGTGGGCCAGGGCGTCGCCCAGGGCGCGGCTCAGCAGCGCCTCGAAATCCGGCCGGGCGAGGGTGAGCAGTTGCTGGAAACCCTCGGCGACCTCGGCCGTGCCACTCAGGCGCACGCCCGGCGGCAGGCGGCCGGCGGACGCGCCGGCGGCAAGCCGGGTCAGGCCGGCCAGGGTGCCCGAGATTTGCGCATCGCCGGGCTGCTCGGAGGCAACGAGCACCTGGATGCCGGCCGGATGCGCGCGCAGATGGAGCGTGCGACCCAACTCGCGCAGGTGCAGCGCCAGGATGCGGCCCTGCAACCGGTCCAGCAGCCGGCTCGCCGCCGGACTGCCCCGCAGGTTGTGATTCAGTGCCTGTTCCAGCAGGGCCAGCGGCAGGGCGTCATTGCTGCGCATGGTCAGACCTTGAACCCCCGATGGACCGCGACGATGCCGCCGGCCAGATTGAAATACTGGCAATGCGCAAAGCCGGCTTCCACCATCATCGATTTCAGGGTTTCCTGATCCGGATGCATGCGGATGCTCTCGGCGAGATAGCGGTAGCTGTCGGCGTCGCCGGCCACCAGCCGTCCCAGGCGCGGCAGCACGTTGAAGGAATACCAGTCATAGGCCGGTTTCAGCGGCGCGATGCGGGGCTGCGAGAACTCGAGCACCAGGGCCCGGCCGCCGGGGCGCAGCACCCGCGCCATCTCGCGCAGCGCGGCGGGCTTGTCGGTGACGTTGCGCAGGCCAAAGCCGATGGTGATGCAGTCGACGCTCGCCTCGGGAAAGGGCAGGGACTCGGCATTGGCCTGCACATACATGAGGTTGCCGGCGTGACCGCCATCCACCTGCCGCGCGCGGCCGTGGCCGAGCATGGCGGCGTTGATGTCGCTCAGGACGACCCAGCCGTCGCGGCCCACCTGCGGCAGGAAGGCGCCGGCCAGATCCCCGGTGCCGCCGGCCAGATCCAGCACCCGCTCGCCCGGCCGCACGCCGGCCAGCGCGACGGTGAAACGTTTCCAGATCCGGTGCAGCCCCATCGACATCAGATCGTTCATGAGGTCGTAGCGGCCGGCCACCGAATCGAATACGCCGCGCACCCGCTGCTGCTTGTCCTCGCGGCGCACGCGCTCGAAGCCGAAATCGGTCTCGTCGGGGGCGGGGGGCTGATCCGGGGTCATGGGGCCGTCCTCACGGTTCGGATTTGCGGACATAGCCGGCGGCCGCCAGGCGCGCCAGATAGGCGCTCCAGTTGGCATCCCGGGCTTTTCCCAGGGCATGGAGCTGCGCGAAAGTGTAGATGCCGCTGTCATGCCCGTCGTCGAAGACCAGGCGCACGGCGTAGTGGCCGGTGGGCTCGATGGCGCGGAGGTTGACCCATTCCTTGCCGACCACCAGCAGGCCGGGCCCCGCTCCATGACCGCGCACCTCCGCCGACGGCGAAAAGACGCGCAGGTATTCACAGGGCAGCGCGAACACCTCGCCCGAGTCGAAGCGGGCCTCGAGCACCCGCGAGCCGCGATGCAGCGTCAGCTCGGTCAGGCGTGGGGTTTCGGGGGGGCTCACGGCGCGCTCAGAGGATGTAGCGACTGAGGTCTTCGTCGCGCGCGACATCGGCGAGATGCCGATCCACATAGGCGGCGTCGACCTGGATGCTCGAGCCGGCGTGGTCCGGCGCCTCGTAGGAAATCGACTCCAGCAGGCGCTCGAGCACGGTGTGCAGGCGCCGGGCGCCGATGTTCTCGGTGCGTTCGTTGACCTCGAAGGCGATCTCCGCCAGGCGCCGGATGCCGTCCGCGGCGAAGCCGAGCGTGACGCCTTCGGTCGCGAGCAGCGCCTGATACTGGCGCGTCAGCGCGGCATCGGGCTCGGTCAGGATGCGCTCGAAGTCCTCGACGCTCAGAGATTGCAGTTCGACACGGATCGGCAACCGGCCCTGCAGTTCGGGGATGAGGTCCGAGGGCTTGGCGACGTGGAAGGCCCCCGAGGCGATGAACAGGACGTGATCGGTGCGCAGGGTGCCGTATTTGGTGCTCACCGTGCAGCCCTCGACCAGCGGCAGCAGGTCGCGCTGCACGCCTTCGCGCGAGACGTCGGCGCCCGAGGTGTGTTCGGCGCGCCGGCAGACCTTGTCGATCTCGTCGATGAAGACGATGCCGTTCTCCTCGGCATTGCGCACCGCCTCGCGCTTGATCTCCTCCTCGTTCACCAGGCGCGCGGCTTCCTCGTCGGTGAGCGCGGCCAGCGCGTCCCTGACCTTCATGCGCCGCTGCCGGCCCTGCAGATTGCCGGCCAGATTCTGGAACATGGACTGCAACTGGCCGGTCATCTCTTCCATTCCGGGCGGGGCCATGATCTCCATGCCGACCGTCGGCGCGCGCACCTCGATTTCGATGTCGCGCTCATCGAGCGCGCCTTCGCGCAGCATCTTGCGCATCTTCTGGCGGGTGTCGCTGCGATCCGGCGCGGCGGGCGAGGTGCCGCGCGAGACGCCGAGCAGCGCGTCCAGAATGCGCTCCTCGGCGGCGTCCTCGGCGCGCAGGCGCACGGCGGCGACCGCCTGTTCACGCGTCATCTTGAAAGCCATTTCCACCAGGTCGCGGATGATGGTGTCTACATCGCGGCCGACATAGCCGACCTCCGTGAACTTGGTCGCCTCGACCTTGACGAAGGGCGCGCGGGCCAGCTTGGCCAGACGCCGGGCGATCTCGGTCTTGCCCACGCCGGTGGGACCGATCATGAGGATGTTCTTGGGCGTGATCTCGTGCGAGAGGGGCGCCGGCACCTGCTGGCGCCGCCAGCGGTTGCGCAGCGCGATCGCCACGGCGCGCTTGGCCGCCTGCTGGCCGATGATGTGCTTGTCCAGTTCCTCGGTGATTTCCCGCGGGGTCATCTGGGACATGAATTGTACTTTCGGGCCGAGGCATCCACATATCAACCACCTCTGCATACACGATGATGTTTGTGTTGCCCAAGCGTAACGGAAGAGTGGACGCGCCATGGGCGTCCAAGAGGCGCCTAGGGGCAGAAGCGCGAGTCCTTGCAGTGCTCAGGGGCTTCTATACATGTGCCCATTTTAAAACAGCCGCCGAAGCCCTACAACCAGCGCACGTTCCGTTCCCCGCGTGCAACAACGCGCTTGTTGGCCTTGCACTGCAATGCATCAACGCACAAATGACATGCCCTCACGCGGCTGATGCGTGGGAGG
>PKCW01000100.1 GCA_002862965.1 Pseudomonadota bacterium | reverse complement strand
CCTTTGATGATGATGATAATGATGCAACCACGCCTGCGGGCGCGTATGGTTCTGAGAAACTCCGGGGGATATGAGAACATTTACCTAAGCCGTTCATGCACTAGCAGTTCTTATTCCTCAGGCATTATATGGTGGCCTTTGAGGAAGCCCCAAAACCGGACCAAGAACCAGAAACCGAACTTTTTCAAAACCGGGACCAGCAACAACGATTATAAACGCAGAACCAAAGGAACTTGAATCGATCTCCGATTCCATCAGATTTTGGTTGTACTGCGTCGCACGTTCAAACAAACCCTATAAAATCAAAAAACCTAAGAATGCTGGAAGATCAAAGGACACTCATGAAAAATCTCAAGGAAATCCAAAAGCACATTCAGGGAGGCCAGAGAAGATCACAGAAATAGAGTTCGGTATAGGCGAGGTGCCAGAGGAGGAAGTTGCTGACGCGGTATTCGCCGCCGGTGCGGATCAGCAGATCGGGATCGGGCAGATCCGCCAGATCAAGGTGCGCCCCCAGGAGCGCCTCATCGATTTGGTCCGCAGCCATGGCGCCCGCGGCGATGCGCCCAGCCAACACGCGAACCGCGCGCAGCAGATCCTGACGGCCGCCATAAGCCAGCGCGATGACCAGCACCATGCCGGGATTGCCGGCGGTATGCTGCTCGGTCCGCTGGACGACGGCCCGCAAGGACGGCGGCAACGCAGCCCGATCGCCGATGAATCGAACCCGCACGCCCTCGGCATGCAGCGTCTCGAGTTCGGCTTCCATGGACCGGACGAACAGCGCCAGCAGAAAATCGACCTCGGCGGTCGGACGGAGCCAGTTTTCGCTGCTGAACGCATACAACGTCAGCA
This sequence comes from Pseudomonadota bacterium, assembly GCA_002862965.1. Classification (GTDB taxonomy): domain Bacteria; phylum Pseudomonadota; class Gammaproteobacteria; order UBA5335; family UBA5335; genus Macondimonas. The sequence goes on along the minus strand of PKCW01000100.1, from coordinate 5,959 downwards.
CGCGGACGCCTGCGTCGCGGCAGGCCCGGACAGCCGTCCGCGCGGCCCGAACGCCGGCCTCGTGACCGGCCGCGCGCGGCTGCCCGCGTCGGGTCGCCCATCGCCCGTTGCCGTCCATGATGATGGCCACGTGCTGGGGCGGCGGAGAGGGTGCGGTAGGCATCATGGGCGGCGGACTTCCCGGCTCCGGAAGACGGATGTGCGATGCAGTCCGGTCGTTCCGGACCCGATCAGATCTGCAGCAACTCCTGCTCTTTTTCCTCGAGCACCCGATCGACCTGCCCGATGTGCTCGTCGGTGATCTTCTGGATCTCGTCCTGCGCCTTGCGCACCAGATCCTCGCCGATCAGCTTGTCCTTCTCCAACTGCTTGAAGCGGTCGTTCGCATCGCGGCGGATGGCCCTGACGGCCACCTTGGCGCCCTCGCCCTCATGCCGGACGACCTTGACCAGATCGCGCCGGCGCTCCTCGGTGAGGGGAGGCAGAATGATCCGGATCGCCATGCCGGCCGTGTTGGGTGTGACGCCGAGATCGGAGGCCATGAGTGCCTTTTCGATCGGTCCCACCATGTTCTTTTCCCACGGGGCAATGGTGAGCGTGCGAGCGTCCGTGACCGTCACGCTGGCCACCTGACCCAGGGGAACGTCGCTGCCGTAGTACGCGACATGGATGTGATCCACCAGACTGGTATGGGCTCGGCCGGTGCGGATCTTGGAAAGCCCCTGACGCAGCACCTCGATGGTCTTCTTCATCCGTTCGACGGCGTCCTTGCGGATAGGATCGATCATGTCATGCTCCTGGCGCGGGTCGGTTGCGTGCGGTCGGCCGCGTTTCCACCGTGGTGCCGATGCTACGGTCGCCGGTCATGATACGCATCAGGGCCCCTTCATGCTTGATGTCGAAGACCCGCAGCGGCAGATCGTTGTCGCGGCACAGGACGATCGCCGTGGTGTCCATCACCATGAGCCGCTGGTCGATGACCTCGTCGTAGCTCAGGCAGTCATAGCGCCGCGCCGAAGCATCCTTGACCGGATCGGCGTCATAGACGCCATCGACCTTGGTCGCCTTGAGCAACAGTTCAGCGCCGATCTCGATCGCCCGAAGGCTGGCAGCCGTGTCCGTCGTGAAAAAGGGATTGCCCGTGCCGGCCGCAAACAGCACCACCCGCCCCTTTTCCAGATGACGGATGGCACGGCGGCGGATGTAGTCCTCGCAGACCTCGTTGATGCGCAGGGCGGACATGACCCGCGCGAACACGCCGATCCGCTCCAGCGCGTCCTGCAGGGCCAGCGCATTCATCACGGTGGCCAGCATGCCCATGTGATCGGCAGCGACCCGATCCATGCCGGCATTCGCCAGCCCCGCGCCACGGAAGATGTTGCCGCCACCGATGACCACCCCGATCTGGATCCCCAGATCGCGGACCTCGCCGATTTCCCGTGCCAGACGAGCGATGATCGCAGGGTCGATGCCATAGTCGGCATCGCCCAGCAGGGCCTCGCCGCTGAGCTTGAGCAGAATGCGGCGAAAGGCTGGAGCGGACGGACTCATAGGCTCCTCGGGAAGGTCGATCGCGGTGACGGTTCGATGCGGACCGCCCACGTCGAGCCGACCTGAGCGATCCGGTTCCCGCGCGGGTCAGCTTCCGCGAACCTGCGCCATGACTTCCTCGGCGAAGTTCTCGGACTTCTTTTCCACGCCCTCGCCGACTTCCAGACGCACGAAACGCATGACCTCGGCGCCGGCCTGCTTCAGACGCTGCGCCACGGTGAGATCGGCATCCTTGACAAAGGGCTGACCGACCAGCGCGACCTCATTCAGGTACTTGCGGATGCGGCCGTCGACCATCTTCTGGATGATGTCCTCGGGCTTGCCGCTTTCACGGGCCTGGGCCTCGAAAATCTCGCGTTCCTTGGCCACCAGTTCCGCCGGCACCTCGTCCGGCGAAATGCAGATCGGACGGCTGGCGGCGATGTGCATGGCGACATCACGCGCCAGCGCTTCGTCACCACCCTTCAGGTCGACCACCACACCGATGCGGCTGCCGTGGCTGTAGAGCCCGAACACGTCGCCCTGGCGGGCGAGGCGCTCGAAGCGGCGCACGGCGATGTTCTCGCCGATCTTGGCGACCAGTTCGCGGCGACGCTCGTCGAGGTGCAGACCCCCTTCGAGCGGCAGCGCGAGCAAGGCATCGACATCGGCGGGGGCGCCGGCCAGCGCCGCGGCGGCGACCTGGGCGGCAAAAGACTGGAACTCATCGCCGCCGCTGACGAAGTCGGTTTCGCAGTTGACCTCGATCGCGATCGCCGCGGTGCCGGAGGCATCCCGCTGCACGATCACGCGACCCTCGGCGGCCACGCGGCCGGCCTTCTTGTCGGCCTTGGCAAGACCCTGCTTGCGCATCAGCTCGATGGCCTGATCGAGATCCCCCGCCGTTTCCGTCAGGGCCTTCTTGCATTCCATCATCCCTGCGCCGGTGCGTTCGCGCAGTTCCTTGACCATGGCGGCTGTCACAGACATCGTTCGGATTCCTTGAAAAACGGTTTCAGTGGCTGGCGTCTCAGTGGGTGGTATCGGTCGCGTCACCCACGGCAGCCGCGGCGGCGTCCGAATCCACTTCGACGAAATCATCGCCCAGACCGCCTTCGCCGCGACTCAGCTTGCCCTCGAGCGCAGCGTCCGCCATCAATTGCGCGTACAGCCCCACCGCCCGCATGGCATCGTCGTTGCCGGGAATCGGGTAGTGCACGCCCGACGGCGAATTGTTCGTATCCACCACGCCGATGACGGGAATCCCGAGCTTGGCCGCTTCGCTCACGGCGATCGATTCGTGACCGACATCGACGATGAACAGGGCGTCGGGCAGGCGATTCATGTCCTTGATGCCACCCAGGCTGCGTTCCAGCTTCTCGCTTTCGCGGCTCAGCATCAGGGCCTCTTTCTTGCTGAGGCGATCCAGCGTGCCGTCTTCGGCCATTTGCTCCAAGCCCTTGAGGCGGCGAATCGACTGACGTACGGTCTGCCAGTTGGTGAGCATGCCGCCCAGCCAGCGATGGGCGACGAAGGGCATGCCGCAGCGCGCCGCCTGTTCCCGCATGTGATCGGAGGCCGCGCGCTTGGTTCCCACGAACAGGATCGTGCCGCCCTGCGCCACGATGCGCCGCCCCTGATCCAGCGCATCGCGCAGCATGGGCAGCGTGTGTTCGAGATTGATGATGTGGATGTTGTTGCGCGCGCCGAAGATATAGGGCGCCATGCGGGGATTCCAGAATCGCGTCTGGTGTCCGAAATGAACCCCGGCCTCGAGCAGTTGGCGCATGGAAATGTCAGGCATGATGGTAACTCCGATGTTTGGGTTGAGCCTCCGCGCATCCCGGCGAGCCACCCCGTGGGGCACCCAGCCAGCCGTGACGACGCGCGTGCGGATTGTGTTCCGTGCCCGGCCAGGATGGGCGGGCATCGATCAGGCAATTGCCGAAAAAGCCGGCGCTTTATACCATAGACCCCTGTTTCACGACAAATGCGCCGGGTGCCGCGACGGTGTACCGGCCCTCCGCACCACGCCTGCGCCCACCGACGAGCCTTCCCATGCAAGTGAATCTGAAGACGCCTGAAGAACAGGAAAAAATGCGCGTGGCCGGCCGACTGGCCGCCCAGGTGCTGGAAATGATCGCGCCGCACGTCCGTCCCGGCATCACCACCGAGCGGCTGGATCGCATCTGCCATGACTACATCGTCGACGAACTGCGCGCCATCCCCGCCCCGCTCGACTACAACGGCTTTCCGCGCTCGATCTGCACCTCCGTCAATCACGTGGTCTGCCACGGGATCCCCGGCCCCAAGGTGCTGAAATCAGGCGATATCGTCAACATCGACATCACCGTCATCAAGGACGGCTTCCACGGCGACACCAGCGCCATGTTCCAGGTCGGCGAGGCATCGGTGCTCGCCCAGCGACTGGTGCGGGTGACGCGCGAGGCCCTGTTCATCGGCATCAACATGGTGCGTCCCGGCGTGCGGCTCGGCGACCTCGGTGCGGCCATCCAGACCTACGTCGAGCGGGAAGGCTTCTCCGTCGTGCGGGAGTATTGCGGGCACGGCATCGGTCGCGTGTTCCACGAAGATCCGCAGGTCCTGCACTACGGCACGCCCGGCACCGGGCTGGTCCTGGAACCGGGCATGTGCTTCACGATCGAGCCGATGGTCAACGCCGGCAAGCGTCACGTGAAACTGCTCCCCGACGGATGGACGGTGGTGACCAAGGATCATGGACTGTCGGCGCAGTGGGAACACACGCTGCTGGTCACCGAATCCGGGCACGAGATCCTCACACTGCGGTCCAATGAGGATGTTCCCGCACAGCCCGGACGCTGACGGAGTCGCAACATGTCCACGAATGCCATGCCGGACGTGCTCACCCGGACGCCGGGCATCCCCGATGACGCCACCTTGCAGCGGCTCGTCGAAGAAGGCGCCTCGGGCATCGCCGCCCTGCGCCAGCGTGTGCGCGAACTCGATCATCGCCAGTGGATCGAATTCCAGGACGGGTTGCCCATCGAGCAACTCATGCAGGGACGGCTGGCCGGCATCGATCGACTGCTGCGGGTCGCATGGTCCCATTTCGTCGGCGATCAGGCCGGCCGTCTCTGTCTCGCGGCGACGGGCGGGTACGGCCGGGGCGAACTTCAGCCGCACTCGGACATCGACCTGCTGATTCTCCTTCCGGCGGATGCGGGCGACCAGTGGGCCGCCGCGATCGGCCGCTTCGTCACCGCCCTGTGGGACATCGGCCTGCAGGTCGGGCACAGCGTGCGCGACGTGGCCGAATGTGCCGACCTCGCCGGCGCCGACCTCACCGTCATGTCGAACCTGCTCGAATCGAGGCTCGTCGCGGGCGACCGGCATCTGCTCGAGGCCATGCGCGCGGCCACCTCGCCGCGGCGCATGTGGGACAGCCGGACGTTTTTTGCCGCCAAGGTGGCCGAACAGACCGCACGGCATCACAAGTTCCACGACACGGGCTACCAGCTCGAACCCAACGTCAAGGAAAGCCCCGGCGGCCTGCGCGACATCCAGACCGTCGGCTGGGTCGCCAAGCGGCACTTCCAGGCCGAAACGCTCGACGAATTGCATGAGCACGGGTTCCTGACCGAGCGCGAACTGTGCTCCCTGGTCGACGGCCAGCGTTTCCTGTGGCGCGTGCGCTGGGCCCTGCACATGCTCACCGGCCGGCGCGAGGACCGCTTGCTGTTCGATGTCCAGCTCAAGCTCGCCGGCCTCTTCGGATACAGCGACCAGGACCACAATCTGGCCGTCGAACAGTTCATGCAGCACTACTACCGCACGGTCACCCGCGTGGCCCGGCTCAACGAACTGTTGCTGCAGCTATTCGAGGAAACCCTCCTTTTTCAGGGCGAGTCCGCACCGGCCATGCCCTTGAACAGCCGCTTCCAGGTCCGCAACGGCCATGTCGAGGTCACCCGCCCCGACGTCTTCCGCCGTTATCCCTTCGCCTTGCTCGAAATCTTCCTGCTGCTGATGCAGCACCCGGAAATCCAGGGCGTGCGCGCCGCCACCATCCGGCTGATCCGCCAGCATCGCTATCTCATCGATGGCCCTTTCCGGGACGACATCCGCGCCCGCAGCCTGTTCATGGAGATGCTGCATCAGCCGCACGGCATCACCCACGAACTGCGGCGCATGAACCGTTACGGCATCCTGGCCCGCTATCTGCCGGAGTTCGGCGCGCTGGTCGGCCGCATGCAGTTCGACCTGTTCCATGCCTATACCGTGGATCAGCACCTGCTGTTCGTGCTGCGCAACCTGCGTCGCATCACGGTGCCCGAGTTCGCGCACGAATATCCGCTGTGCAGCGAGGTCGTGGCGCGCATCCCCAAGCGCGAGCTGCTCTACATCGCCGGGCTCTACCACGACATGGGCAAGGGTCAGGGCGGCGATC
>PKCW01000095.1 GCA_002862965.1 Pseudomonadota bacterium | reverse complement strand
CCCGCTCATTGGCTTCAGCTCCCCTTTGCAGGTGCACCTCAATAGGTACCAAGAGCGCCCACTTTTGGTGCAACTGTCTTTTAGTCAGTTTTTCATACATAGTTCCGTATGCAAAGCACATGTCGGCAAACGTCGCTTCCTTGTAGTTGAGATCAGGCGCCACTCTGTACTCAGCAGGGTCAATGGATGCCTCGAACTTGCGGATGCCCTCGGCCTCGAGCTGCAGCGCGATTTCATCGCGGCGGATGCCAAGCGCCGCCAGCTTGCGGGGGAGGGTGGGCGCGTCGGTCGCCGCTTCGAGGCGTGGCGCGGGATCGCCGTGGTCGCGATAGGCCGACAGCGTGTCGAGCGGCACGGTGGTGACGGTGTCGGGGCCGATCAGCGCGTCCACATACTTCACGTCCGGGTAGGCCGGATCTTTCGTCCCGGTGCTGGCCCACAGCAGCCGCTGCGGAAATGCACCCTGATCAATCAGCCGCTGCCAGCGCGGGGTCGCGGCGATTTCGCGGCGGCTCGAGTGCGCCAGTTGCGCGCAGGCCACGGCGGCCAAGCCGCGCAAATCGCGGACCTCGGACCCAAGCGCGTCGAGCCGCCGGTCCACCGCGGTGTCGATGCGGCTCACGAAAAAGCTCGCGACCGAGCGCACCGTGTCGAGCGGGCGCCCGGCCGCGGCGCGGTTTTCGAGGCCCGCCATCCAGGCGTCCGCCACCTCGGCGCAACGCTCGGCGCTGAACAGCAGCGTCGCGTTGACGTTGATGCCGTCCGCGATCAGTGCGCGGATCGCGGGCAGGCCCTCGCGTGTGCCCGGAACCTTGATCATGACGTTCGGCCGCGCCAGTTTCGCGAACAGCCGCCGCGCCTCGGTGACCGTCCGCCCGGTATCGCGCGCGAGCCGCGGCGAGACCTCGAGGCTCACGTAGCCGTCGTGGCCGTGCGTGCGCTCATACACCGGCCGCAGCAGGTCTGCGGCGCGGCCGACATCATCCAGCACCAGCCACTCGTAGAGTTGCTCCGCCGATGCCCCGGCGGGCGCCGTACGAATCCCCGCATCGTAGTCATGCCCGCTGGTGATGGCGTGGTGCAGGATCGCCGGGTTGGTGGTCACGCCGCCGATGCCGTCGTCGCGGATCATCTGCGCGAGCGCGCCGGACTCGATCAGCCCGCGCGACAGATCGTCGAGCCAGACGCTCTGGCCGAGCGCCTGCAGCCGGCGCAGGGGCTTGGTGCTCAGGCTGTCCATGTCCAGTCCCGGATGTCCGGCGGGTCCTCGCCGTGTTCGGTGATGTACGCGCGGTGCTCGATCAGCCGGTCGCGCATTGCCTGGCGCAGGCTTGCCGCGCGCGAGCCCAGTGCCGGCACGCGGTCGATCGCGTCGCAGACCAGATGGAAGCGATCCATGTCGTTGCGCACCAGCATGTCGAAAGGCGTCGTCGTCGTGCCCTCCTCCTTGTAGCCGCGCACGTGCAGGTTGGCGTGGTTGCGGCGCCGGTAGGTCAGGCGGTGGATCAGCCACGGGTAGCCGTGATAGGCGAACAGGATCGGCTTGTCGGTCGTGAAGATCGTGTCGAAGTCGCGGTCGGACAGGCCGTGCGGGTGCTCCTCCCTGGGCTGCAGGGTCATCAGGTCGACGACGTTGACGACACGGATTTTCAGCTCCGGTCGGTGCTCGCGCAGGATCTGCACCGCGGCCAGCGTCTCCAGCGTCGGCGCGTCGCCGGCGCAGGCCATGACCAGGTCCGGATCGCCGTCGTCGTTGCTCGCCCAGTCCCAGATGCCTATGCCCGCGGTGCAGTGCTTGATCGCAGCATCCATCCCGAGCCACTGCGGCTGCGGCTGCTTGCCGGCGACGACGACGTTGACGAGATCGCGCGAGCGCAGGCAGCACTCGGTGACGCACAACAAGGTATTGGCGTCCGGCGGCAGATACACGCGGATCACGTCGGCCTTCTTGTTGACGACGTGGTCGATGAACCCCGGGTCCTGGTGCGAGAAACCGTTGTGGTCCTGGCGCCAGACGTGCGATGTCAGCAGATAGTTCAGTGATGCGACGGGCCGCCGCCACGGCACGGCCTTCGACACCTTCAACCACTTCGCGTGCTGGTTGAACATCGAGTCGACGATGTGGATGAAGGCCTCATAGCATGAGAACAGGCCGTGACGCCCGGTCAGCAGATAGCCTTCGAGCCAGCCCTGGCAGCTGTGCTCGGAGAGGATCTCCATTACGCGGCCGTCGGCGGCGAGGTGATCGTCGTCCGGTTCCGTGCGTTCCATCCATGCACGGCCGGTGACCTCGAACAGCGCGCCGAGCCGGTTCGACGCGGTTTCGTCCGGACCGAAGACGCGGAAGTTGCGATGCTCGGCGTTGAGCCGCATCACCTCGCGCAGGTACTGGCCCATCACGCGCGTCGATTCGGCCTGCGCCGCGCCGGGCGCCGGCACCGCCACTGCGAACGCGCGGCAGTCCGGCAGCTTCAAACCGCGCAGACGCAGGCCGCCGTTGGCGTGCGGGTTCGCGCCCATGCGCCGCGTGCCCTGCGGCGCCAGCGCTTTCAGCTCCGTGCGCAGCCGGCCGTTCTCGTCGAACAGCTCGTCGGGCCGGTAGCTCTTGAGCCAGCTTTCGAGCTGGCGCAGGTGATCGGGATTCGTGTGCAGCTCGGCGAGCGGTACCTGGTGCGACCGGAAGTGGCCTTCAGTCTTTTTGCCGTCGACTTCCTTCGGCCCGGTCCAGCCCTTGGGCGAGCGCAGCACGATCATCGGCCAGCGCGGGCGCTCGGTCGCGGCCTGCGTGCGCGCGCGCTCCTGGATCGCCCCGATCTCGGCGATGACCTCGTCGAGCGCGGCGGCCATCCGCCGGTGCATCGCGGCCGGATCGCTGCCCTCGACGTAGCGCGGCGCGTAGCCGTAGCCGCGCAGCAGCGCGTCCAGCTCCGCGGGGTCGATGCGCGCGAGCAGCGTCGGGTTGGCGATCTTGTAGCCGTTGAGGTGCAGGATCGGCAGCACCGCGCCGTCGCGCGCGGGGTTCAGGAACTTGTTCGAGTGCCAGGCCGTCGCCAGCGGCCCGGTCTCGGCTTCGCCGTCGCCGATGACGCAGGCGACGATCAGCTCCGGGTTGTCGAAGGCCGCGCCGAACGCGTGCGACAGCGCGTAGCCGAGCTCGCCGCCCTCGTGGATCGACCCCGGCGTTTCGGCCGTGACATGGCTGCCGACGCCGCCCGGGAACGAGAACTGCCGGAACAGCCTGCGCAGGCCGGCTTCGTCCTCGGCTACGTCCGGATAGAACTCACTGTATGAGCCTTCGAGATACGTGTTCGCGACCAGCGCCGGCCCGCCGTGGCCGGGACCGGCGACATAGATCATGTCGAGGTCCTGCGCCTTGATGACGCGGTTCAGGTGCACGTAGATGAAATTGAGCCCGGGCGACGTGCCCCAGTGCCCAAGCAGGCGCGGCTTGACGTGCCCGGGCTTGAGCGGCTCGCGCAGCAGCGGGTTGTCGAGCAGGTAGATCTGGCCGACCGACAGGTAGTTTGCTGCGCGCCAGTAGGCGTCGAGGTGCCCCAGTTCCTCGTCCGGCAACGGCGCGGGCGCGGCTGCGCCGCCGAGGGAAGGCGTGGCTTTCAGGTCCATGCAGGTTTCTCCCGAATACGAAGGCGGGGCGCTCAGCAGCCGCCGCGCCGGCGCGGACGGTGCTCGGGCGGCGGTGCGGCCGTGGCATAGCGTTGCGGTTCGGCTTCGAAGCGCTTGCGCGTCTCTTCCGACTCGAAGTGGTAGGCGCGCCCGCCGAACACCGCGGTGAGCGCGCGGTCAGTGCGCACCGGATTGCCGCTGACCGGGTCCAGTGCCGCCGCAGCGGCCGCGTGCGGCCCGTCGCCGTCGCCGGGTTCCAGAACCCCGCCGGGCGCGTCGCGCCGCTCATCGCGCGAGCTGCCGTGATGGCCGCCGCCCATGCCGTGACCGAATCCGTGACCATGGCCGTGACCGCGGCCGCGCAGCAGGAACCAGACTGCGGCGACCGCCGCGAGCACCCAGATGATGTTCCCGTTCAACCAGTTCATGTCCGATACTCCTTGTCCCGGCGCTGCGGCCAGATCAGCACCGCCAAGGCGGCGGCGTTCACGACATCCGTGATTGGCGTTGTCATGAGCGAATCTCCACGAGTGCCGCGTTTCTCGCGGCAAAGTGCAGCCAGATGACCAGGCTCAGCCCCGCGGCGAAGAAGCACCACACCGAGATGAACCAGCGCGCGTAGAACCACCAGGCCACCAGCGCGCCGGCCAGGGCCAGCGCGCCGAACAGCTTCATGACCCGGCGGCTGGACAGCAGCATGCTGCCCGTCGTCGCCGTCAGGTACAGCGTCATCACGACGGCGATGTAGAAGTGCGGCGAGTCGTAATCGATGTGATCGCCGACCGGACGCGCGAGGATCGGATTGGCGAACATGTTGTAGAGGAGGTAGGCGCCGACGGCGATGCCGCCGGCAGAAATCAGCGTCAGCGCGTGGCGCCGCGGCCCCCGCGGCTCCAGCGCCCACGCCGCCAGCGGCACGTACGCCGGCCACAGCACGTGCGAGAAGAACGAATAGAGCTGCGTCAGTACCGCGTTGAGCGCCGGCGTGTCCCAGCCGAAGCCGAGCCAGAGCACGCCTTCGGTGAGCTGCTGAATGCCGAACAGCAACGGAATCGCGGCGAACGGCCGCTCGCGCGGCTGTCGCGCCTTGTGCAGCGTGACGGCGCCGATGCCCAGCAGCGCGGCGCTGGCGGTGAAGCTCGCGGTGGCGGAAAAGCACATGGTCAGCATGCCTCGCAGGGGCGCGCGTTGGGCGAATCCGGACGGCACTCGCCGGACGGCACGAGGCGCGTCCAAGTGAAGTGTTCGTAGATCCCGGCCCAGTACGTGCCGAAGGCGAAGCCGAAAGCCAGTTCCTCGATCGGGATGCCAGCCGGTCGAATGCTGGACAGCGCCGGCAGGTTCCAGACCTGCTCGATGTAGCCCGGGGCGAAGGCGATCAGCAGCGCCATGAACAGGGCGTACAGTGCCGCGAACAGCAGGCCGCCGGTCACGCTGCCGTGCAGCAGATCCGGACGGCACAGCACGTTCGCGGCGCCGCCGATCAGCAGCGCCGTGGTCGCGGGATAAATAGGGTTCCACGGCAGCAGGTAGAGCGGCGGGAAGGCCAGCACCGGCGCTGCGGACGCGAGGCGGTGAAAGCGATGGCGCCACGCGTGCCGTTCCGACACCGGCAGCGCGCGCAGGGCGCGGCGCAGCAGCACCCGGTAGACGCCGGCGCCGATGCCGCCGATGCCGCCGATGGCGAAGCTGAAGATCAGGCTTTCGATGTCGAAGCCGGTGCGCTGCGCCAGCTCGAACAGGCTCGGCGGATTCCAGTACTCCGGCACGAAGATCGGTTCGGTCAGGCCGAGCAGGCTGGTCAGCGCGCTGACGCGCAGCATCTCGCGGCGGAAGCTGCCGGCCGCGACGAACAGGATCGCCCACGGCACCAGAAATGCCGTGGACCACAGCAGCCAGACGTAGTGGTAGGTCATGGTGTCGGGTCCATGTCGGCCCGCGCCTACAGGTAGGCTTCCGACGCGTAGCGCCGCATCATGCGGTGGCTGGTGAAGATCGAGCCGTTGTGCGAGATCGCACTCTTCATGATGCGCAGCCAGGCGTCGCCGCGTTCGTGGTAGAGCGGCAACACGGCGCCTTCAAGCTTGCTGTACAGCGATTCGGCGTCGCCGTCGGACGTGCTGTCGGGACCGTCGCCGATGGCCCAGCCGGTCACGCCTTCGACGCAGCCCTCGATCCACCAGCCGTCGAGCACCGACAGACTCGGCACGCCGTTGAGCGCCGCCTTCATGCCGCTGGTGCCGGAGGCTTCCAGCGGGCGCTGCGGCGTGTTGAGCCAGACGTCGACGCCGGGAATCAAGGTCTGCGCGAGCGCCATGTTGTAGTCCGGCAAGAAGATGCCGCGGATGTCCGGTGCGAGCGCGCGCAGCGCCGCGTGCAAGTGCGCGATACGCTGCTTGCCCGGCTCGTCGCGCGGATGCGCCTTGCCGGCGAGCACGATCTGGAACGGATACCGGCGGGCGATGGCACGCAGCCACTCCAGGTCGGTGAACAGCAGCTCGGGGCGCTTGTACGCGGTCATGCGGCGCGCAAAGCCGATCGTCGGTAGCTCGGGATCGAGAACGACGCCGGTCTGCTCGCGAACCTTGTCGATGGCGCGATAGAGGCCCTTCTCCAGATAGTCGTCAAAGCCGTATCCGGCCTTGTCGGCCTCGGGATTGACCCATGAGCACACGAAGACGCTGAAGCCCTGGGCCGACAGCCAGCGGATCATGGAATTGGCCGGCTGCAGGTCCAGGATGTAGAATTTGTTGATCCAGGGCGGGAAGATCAGCAGCGGGATCTCGTGCTGCTGCTCCGTGGCCGGGGCGTACTGGATCAGTTCGAACAACTCGTCGCGCCAGACTACCTGACCCGGAGCTGTGGCGACGTTCTCGCCGACCTTGAACCGGCCATAGTCCGCCTGGCTGATCTTCAGCGTCCCGCCGCCGCGCTCCATATCGGCGGCAAAGTTCTGCATCCCCTTCACCAGTGACTCGCCGTTGCTCTCGGCCAGCGCCTTCAGCGCGGCGGGGTTGGAGGCGAGGAAGTTCGAGGGCGAAAAGGCATCCGTGAGCAAGCGGGTGAAGAACTCGGCCCGGCGCTTGGTGCGGGGATCGATGTCCTCGACCGACGACACTAGCTCATTCATCCAGTCGGCCGACAGCTGATAGGACCGGCGCATGATGTCGAAGGTCGGGTTCTCGCTCCACGCCGGGTCCTTGAACCGCTTGTCGGGCCGGGGCTCGGCGACCGGCACACCCTGCGTCTGGCTGGCGGTCGAGGACC
>PKCW01000089.1 GCA_002862965.1 Pseudomonadota bacterium | reverse complement strand
GTCCGCCCCCGACTGCTATCTGGTCTGGGCCGGCGACGGTCTCGACGTCGCGGCACTCCGGTTGGCGGAGGACCTGCGCCGCATCGAGGGTTTGCGGGTCGTGCAGCACTGCGGCGGTGGCAGCTTCAAGGCGCAGCTCAAGCGGGCCGATCGCAGTGGCGCCCGGTTTGCCGTCATTCTGGGTGAACAGGAATGGGCGACACGGTCGGTGCAGATCAAACCGCTGCGCGAGGATCAGCCGCAACGGACCCTGCCCGTGAGTGATCTGCCGGCGTGGCTCCTGGCGCAGGGATTGGGGCGGTCAGCCTGACGACGGCGCGCTGACGGGCAATATTTCGACAAGGAGCAGCGATTTTGGCTCAGGGCTACGAAGAAGATGAGTTGGACCGCCTGAAAGGCTGGTGGCAGGACTATGGCAACTACCTGCTGGCGGGATTGCTGTTCGGCCTCGTGCTGGTGCTGGGCTGGCGGTTCTACCAGAACAGCCAGGCGACCAAGGCCGTCCGGGCCGCGGAATACTACGAACAGTTCAGCGTCGCGCTCGAGCGCGACGATGCGCAATCGATGCTGGCGCTCGACCAGACGCTGCGTGACCGATTTGCCGGCGCGCCCTACACCACCCTTGCCCAGCTGGCCTTGGCCCGACGCGCCGTGGACAAGGGGGATCTCCCGGGCGCCCAACAGGCGCTCGAGCGGGCGATCGACATGGCCGGCGACGATCCTCTGGGGGCGCTGGCCCGGCTGCGACTGGCGCGTGTCCATCTGGCGCAATCGGCGCCCGAGCCGGCGCTCGAAGCGCTCGAGCCGCTCGAGGACCAAACCCCGTGGCGCCCGCTGGTCGAAGAACTCCGCGGTGACGCGCTGCGGACACTGGGCCGGACGGACGAAGCCCGCGCTGCCTATCGGAAGGCGCGCGAAGCGGCCACCGCGGCGCAACTGGACGATCGACTCATCGGCTTGAAGCTGAAAGACATGGGAGAGGACGCACCGTGAACAGGCGCATGTTGCTGATCGTGGCACTGAGTGCCGGCCTTGCGGGCTGCAACAGCCTGAAGGTGTGGAACAAGACCCCCGTGGAACCTGCGGCGCCCCTGCCGACCCTGACCTCCGCTGCGTCCGTCAACACGCGCTGGACCGTCGATGTGGGCGGCAAAAGCGAGGAGCGTTTCCCGTATCTCGCCCCGGCCCTCGGCGGGAGCAGGGTCTATGCGGCCAGCGCCGATGGCCAGGTCGTTGCGGTCGAACTGGACAGCGGCAAGCTGGCCTGGCGGGTGAAAACCGAATCGCGGATCACGGCCGGGCCCTTTCCGGCCGATGACACCCTGCTGGTCGGTACCCTGGATGGGGAGGTGCTGGCGCTCGCAGCGGCCGACGGCCGGATCCGCTGGCGCCGGCAGATGAGCAGCGAAGTGCTTGCCACGCCTCGCGCCGAGCAGGGGACGGTGGTGGTGCGCACACTCGACGGCCGCATCAGCGGACTCGATCTGAACGACGGCAGCACACGCTGGACCCATGAGACGACGGTGCCCTCGCTCACCCTGCGCGGCACCGGTGCGCCGTTCCTGGAAAACGGCTTTGCCATGATCGGGCTGGACAACGGCAAGGTCATCGCGCTGCGGCTCTCGGATGGGCGGCTGGCGTGGGAGGAAACCGTGGCGCTGCCGACCGGACGCTCCGAAGTCGAGCGGCTGGTGGACATCGATGGCGACCCGGCCGTACTCGCCGGTGGACTGTTCGTCGCCACGTTCCAGGGCAAGGTGGCGGGCTTCGACCTGCGTTCGGGTCGTCGCGTCTGGGATCGGGATACCTCGTCGTTCCAGAGCATCGTGGCCAGCGGCGAAGAGATCTACGAGGTGGACGATCGCTCGCGGGTCAACGCGCTGGACCTCCAGAGCGGCGATGTCCGCTGGACCCAGGAAGGCTTGCTCCGCCGCGACTTGAGCGCGCCGGCGCTGTCGGGTCGACACGTCGTCATCGCCGACGGTAACGGCTATGTGTTCTGGCTCGACCGCGGGACGGGGCAGATCATGGGCTACACCCGTGTCGATCGCCAAGGCATCAGTGCGCGTCCGCTCCGCGTCGGGGATGAGACCGTGATCGTTCAGGGCCGCGGCGGCCGGCTTGCCGCCGTGCAGTTCGGTCGTGGCTGAGGCCGGGCTTGCTGCGGCACCGGCCGTCGTCCTGCTCGGACGCCCCAATGTCGGGAAATCCACCTTGTTCAACCGGCTCACCCGGAGTCGGGACGCGCTGGTGGCGGATTTCCCGGGCCTGACGCGCGATCGCCAGTACGGCTACGGCAGGGTCGGTCCGGTGCCCTATCTGGTGGTCGACACCGGCGGGCTGTCCGGCGAGACCGGCGGGCTCGATGCACTGAGTGCCCAGCAGGCGCGCCAGGCGCTGGACGAGGGCGATGTCGTGCTGCTGCTGGTCGATGCGCGCGAGGGCGTCAATGCGCAGGATGAAGCGCTGGCGCAATGGGTGCGTCGCAGCGGCAAACCGGTGTTTCTCATCGCGAACAAGAGCGAGGGGCTGAATCAAGGCGCGGTCGACGCCGATTTCGCGGCGCTGGGGCTGGGGCCGGTCCATGCCGTCTCGGCGGCCCACGGCCAAGGTGTCGCGGCGCTCATGGAAGCCGTTTGCAGCACGCTGCCGGCGACGGCCGAGGGTGCGCGCGATGCGGATGACACGGCCATCCGCGTGGCGGTCGTCGGTCGGCCGAACGTCGGCAAATCCACCTTCATCAACCGCGTGCTCGGCGAGGAGCGCCTGGTGGCGTCCGAGATCCCGGGAACCACGCGCGACGCCATCGCCGTGCCGTTCACCCGGGACGCACAGGACTACGTCCTGGTCGATACGGCCGGGGTGCGGCGCCGCGCGCGGGTCGATGCGGTGATCGAGAAATTCAGCATCGTCAAGACCCTGCAGGCCATCGACGCCGCCGACGTGGTGCTGTTCCTGTTCGATGGCCGGGAGGGGATCACCGACCAGGACGCCAGCCTTTTGGGGATGGTGATCGAGCGGGGCCGGTCCCTGGTCCTTGCGGTGAACAAATGGGACGGCCTGGCGCAGGGCGCGCGGGAGCGCATCCGCGAGGAGTTGGGCCGACGCCTGCCGTTCGTGGACTTCGCCAAGACCCACTTCATCTCGGCGCTGCACGGCTCGGGTGTGGGGAACGTGTTTGCCTCGATTTGCGCGGCGCACGCAGCCGGCTCGGCCGATCTGTCCACGCCGCGACTGACCCGGCTGCTGCAGGAAGCCGTCGCCGGCCACCAGCCGCCGCTGGTGCGCGGCCGGCGCATCAAGCTGCGCTATGCGCATCAAGGCGGGCGGCAGCCGCCGGTCGTCGTGATCCACGGCAACCAGACCGAAGATGTCCCCGACAGTTACCGGCGCTATCTGATCAATTTTTTCAGGAAGTCGCTGGGCCTCTACGGCACGCCGCTGCGGCTGGAGTTCAAATCCGGCGAAAATCCCTTCGAAGGTGTCCGCAACACCTTGACGCCACGCCAGATCGCCAAGCGCCGGCGCCTCGTGCGCTTCGCCAAGGGCGGTTGAAGGACCGGCCGGCGCCGGCTGTTCATGCCGCTGCCTTGCGGAGGTGCTAACCTCCCGTGAAGCAAATTCCGGGGCTTGTGCCGTTTGACCTGCATCAAGCGGCGGATGGCCGGAAACCCACAGAATGATCGGGTGCCGGGGAACGGTGTGGGAGGTGCGACCGGATGGAGGCCATGCTCGATATCGATGGGCTTGCCGGCCTGATCGATGCCTTGAAGCGCGACGGCTACGACGTGCTCGGTCCCACGGTGCGGGGCGGCGCCATCGTGTATGACCACCTGTCGGGGATCGACGCCTTGCCGCAAGGCTGGCGCGACGAACAGGCGCCTGGCCACTACCGTCTGCATCCGCAGCCCGACGACCCACGCCGTTTCGACCATACGGTGGGGCCGCACGGTTGGAAGCGCTTCCTCCACCCGGCGAGCGAGTCCCAGGTTCGCGTCACCCGATCCGCCGACGGCGTCCTCCGTTTCGAATCCGCTCCCGCGACACCGGCGCCGACCGCGCTGATCGGGGCACGCGCCTGCGAACTGGCGGCGATGGCTGTTCAGGATCGGGTGCTGGCGGGCGCGGCGCAGCCGGATCGGGCGTTCGAGGCGCGACGCGCGGCGTTGTTCATCATCGCCGTGCAATGCGGACGCGCCGGCGGCACCTGCTTTTGCGCCGACATGGGGACCGGCCCGCGCGCCGAAACCGGTTACGACCTCGCGTTGACCGAAATTCTGGAGCCGGGCGGCGCCATCGGTTGGCACGTCGAAAGCGGGTCGCCGCGCGGCGCCGCCGTGCTGTCGCGGCTCGGGGTGGCCGCCGCACAGCCGGTCGACCGCGCGGCAGCGGAACGGGTCTGGGCGGGGACACGCGCGCAGCTGGCCGTCCGCATGCCCGCCGCGGGGCTGCGCGAGCTGCTGTACCGCAAGCTGGAAGACCCGCACTGGGACAGCCTCGCGTCCCGCTGTCTGGCCTGCGGCAACTGCACGGCGGTGTGCCCGACCTGCTACTGCACCCGTGTGGTGGATGCCGTGGCGCTCGACGGCTGGATCGCCGAACGCACCCAGGAATGGGAGTCGTGCTTCAATCCCGAGTTTTCCCACTTGCCGGGCGGCAGCGTGCGCGGCGGCATCGGCGCCCGCTACCGGCAGTGGATCACCCACAAGCTGGCCAGCTGGCACGACCAGTTCGGGAGCTCGGGCTGCGTGGGTTGCGGGCGCTGCATCAGTTGGTGCCCGGTCGGCATCGACATCACCGCGGAGGTGGCGGCCCTGCGCGCGTCGACGCCGCAGGACGTCCCGGAGCGCTTGGAGTAAAGACGATGGATCTTGCAGATCAGCTGGCCCACCATGCTTTCTGTGCCGATATGGCGCCACCGGTGCGCGAGCGCCTGGTGGCCTGCGCCCGGGAAGAGCGCTTCGAACCCGGCGCTTTCCTGCTTCGCCAGAACGCCCCGGCAGCCACGTTCTACCTGATTCTCGACGGGCAGGTCGAAATCAAGATCGCCGGCACGGCGGTCGGTCATGCCCCGCTGGAAACCCTGGGGAAGGACGACGCGGTGGGTTGGTCGTGGTTCTTGCCGCCGCACCGCTGGCACTTCGACGCCGTCGCGCGCGCGACCACCCACGTCCTGGCCTTCGATGCCGACTGCCTGCGCCAGGCCATGCAGGCCGACAGCGCGGTGGGTTATGCGATCACCCGCGGGCTGCTCGAGGTCGTCGTCCAGCGCCTGCAGGCTGCGCGCATGCAGCTTTCGGACCTTTATGGACAGCCTTGAGCAAGCCGCCGCCGGTCGGCCGGGCGAGGGCCTGGTGCCGGCGCCGTGGCGCATCGCAGCGCGTCGCGAGGAGATCGCGGACGGCAGTGTCTTCACCTGGTCGGTCCGGCCCGAAGCCGGCGAGGTGCCGATCTACCGGCCCGGCCAGTTCAACATGCTTTATGCCTTCGGCGTGGGCGAGGTGCCGATCTCCATCAGCGGGGATGGCGCGGCATCCGGCACGCTGATGCACACCCTGCGCGCCGTGGGGCGGGTGACGCGGGCGATGCAGAATCTGAAGGAAGGTGACGCCATCGGCGTGCGCGGTCCTTTCGGCACGGCCTGGCCCCTGGAAACCGCCCGCGGGCGCGATCTGATCCTGGTAGCGGGCGGCATCGGCCTGGCACCACTGCGTCCGGTGATGTGCCATGCCATGCGAAATCCCGAGGCCTTCCGGCGCGTGTTCCTGCTGATCGGTTGCCGCGATCCGCAGAGCGAGCTGTTCCGGGACGACGTCATCGCCTGGTCACGGCGACCGCATCTGCAGGTCGAGGTGACGGTCGACCGCGGCGGGCCGGCCTGGCGCGGTCACGTCGGCGTGGTCACCAAGCGGGTGCAGCGGGCCGATTTCGATCCTTCGGACGCGGTGGCCTTTCTGTGCGGCCCGGAGCCGATGATGCGGTTTGCCGTGCTGGCCTTGCAGCAGCGCGGCGTCAGCGACGATCGCATCTTCGTCTCCATGGAACGCAACATGCAGTGCGGTATCGGCACCTGTGGGCACTGCCAGTGGGGACGCTACCTCATGTGCCGCGACGGCCCGGTGCTGCGCTACGACGAGATCGCCGACATTTTCGACGTGCGGGAGCTTTGACATGGCGGCGCTGCCCCGGTTGGCGGTCTGGAAGTTCGCATCCTGTGATGGATGCCAACTGAGTCTGCTGGATTGCGAGGATGAGCTTCTGCTGCTGGGGGAACGCATCCGCTTCGCCAATTTCCCCGAAGCCTCCAGCGACGTCCAGTCCGGCCCCTATGACATTTCCCTGGTGGAGGGTTCGATCTCGACCCCCCACGACGCCGCACGCATCCAGCAGGTGCGACGGGACTCGCGCATCCTCGTCACCATCGGCGCCTGCGCAACCGCAGGCGGGATTCAGGCGCTGCGCAACTTCGCGGATGAAACGGCCTATCGCCAGGCCGTGTATGCCCATCCCGAATACATCCGGAGCCTGGCCACGGCGACACCGATCGCGGCCCACGTGCCGGTGGATCTGGAACTGCGCGGCTGTCCGATCCGCAAGGAACACCTGCTGGCGGTGCTCACCGCATTGCTGCGCGGCCATGCCCCGCGGCTCCCCCAGGGCAGCGTGTGCGAATCCTGCAAGGCGGCCGGTCATCCCTGCGTGCTCGTCGCCCACGGAACGGCCTGCCTGGGACCGGTGACCCAGACCGGGTGCGGGGCCTTGTGCCCGGCGGTCGGGCGCGGCTGCTATGGCTGCTTCGGTCCGCGCGAACAGGCCAACACCGTCGCCCTGAGCACGCAGCTCGCCACGCTGGGCCAAACCGCTCCCGAACTCAAACGCCTCTACCGCACCTTCA
>PKCW01000009.1 GCA_002862965.1 Pseudomonadota bacterium | reverse complement strand
CGCCGAGGGCCCGAAGCAAGCCAGCCCGGCCGCCTCGAAGCGATCCACCACGCCGGCCACCAGCGGCTGCTCCGGACCGACGAGGGTGAGCGCGATGCCTTCGCGCCGGGCAAACGCCACGAGACCGTCCAGCTCGGTCGCCGCCAGCGGCACGTTCTCGAGTTTCGGCTCCCGCGCCGTGCCGCCATTGCCCGGTGCAACGTAGACGCGCTCGACTTGCGCCGACTGGGCACAACGCCACGCCAGGGCGTGTTCGCGGCCGCCGCCGCCGATCACGAGTACTTTCATCGCGCTGCCATCCGGGGTGGGAAAAGAGAGCGGCTTGGGGCCGCATTCAGGGGCGCAAAGCATAGCACAGCGCCCTTGCCGCCCGGCCCCGGGGCGGCTCTTCGCCGCCGGCGCAGCGGGTCCCGGGCGGGAGACTCAGTGGCGGAAGTGACGCACGCTGGTGAACACCATGGCCATGCCGTGCTCATCGGCCGCCGCGATCACTTCGGCATCGCGCATCGAGCCGCCCGGCTGGATCACGGCCGTGATGCCGACCTCGGCGGCGGCATCGATGCCGTCGCGGAACGGGAAAAAGGCATCCGAAGCCAGCACCGATCCGGCCACGGCGAGTCCTTCGTCGGCCGCCTTGATGGCCGCGATGCGGGCGCTGTAGACCCGGCTCATCTGTCCGGCGCCGACGCCGATGGTGCGCCCTTCGCGGACGTAGACGATGGCATTGGACTTGACGAACCGGGCGACGCGCCAGGCGAACAGCAGGTCGGCGATTTCCGTCGGCGTCGGAGCGCGGGCGCTGACGCACTTGAGCTGCTCGGGCGCGATCGTGGCGAGATCGCGGTCCTGCACCAGCATGCCGCCCGCCACGCTGCGCCACTCCAGCGCCGGTGCGGGCGCGGTGGGGATCGCGCCGCACGCCAGCAGGCGCACGTTGGGCTTGGCGGACAGCACCTGCAGCGCCTCGGCGCTGAACGCCGGGGCGACGATCACCTCGACGAACTGGCGCTGCACGATCGCCTGGGCGGTGGCCTCGTCGAGGGCGCGGTTGAAGGCGATGATGCCGCCGAAGGCCGAGGTCGGGTCCGTCGCGTAGGCGCGCTCATAGGCGACGAGGGCACTCTCGGCCACCGCCACGCCGCAGGGATTGGCGTGCTTGACGATGACGCAGGCGGGCGCATCGAACGTCTTGACGCATTCCAGCGCCGTGTCCGTGTCGGCGATGTTGTTGTAGGACAGCGCCTTGCCCTGCACCTGCACGGCGCTGGCGATCTCGGCCGGCGCGGGATGCGCCACACGGTAGAAGGCGGCGCGCTGATGGGGGTTTTCGCCATAGCGCAGGTCCTGCACCTTGTGCCACTGCCCGCCCAGGGTGCCCGGAAAGGGAGCGCGCTGGCCGGTCTCGTCGATGGCGCTGAGATAACCGGCGATGGCGGTGTCGTAGCGCGCCGTGTGCGCGAAGGCCTTGGCGGCAAGCCCGAATCGGCGCTGCGCGGCGATGCCGCCGTCCTGTTCCAGTTCCTGCGCGAATCCGTCGTAATCGGCCGGGTCCACCAGCACCGTCACCCGGTCGTGGTTCTTGGCGCCGGCCCGGATCATCGCCGGTCCGCCGACGTCGATGTTTTCGATGGCGTCGTGCAGCGAGCAGCCGGGCTGGGCAATCGTGCGTTCGAAGGGGTAGAGATTGACGATCAGAAAGTCGATGGCCGCGATCCCATGCAGCGCCATCAGGTCGGCATCCCGGTCGAGCCGGCCGAGCAGGCCGCCGTGGATGCGCGGATGCAGGGTCTTGACCCGGCCGTCCATGATTTCGGGGAAGCCGGTCTGCTGGGATACCTCGATGACCGGCAGGCTTTCGCGGGCGAGCAGTTGCGCCGTCCCACCGGTCGACAGGATGCGGATGCCGAGCGCCGACAGCCGCCGGGCGAGCGCCACGACGCCGGTTTTGTCGGAAACGCTGATGAGGGCATAGCGGTCGATGGCCATGAGGTGGGCTCCAGCACGAGAAGTGGGGATGCGGCCGACCCCGGGTCCGAAGAGCCCTAGCCGCCGATCTTGTAGTGTCGCAATTTCTTGCGCAGGGTGGCGCGATTGATGCCCAGGATCTCGGCCGCCTGGGTCTGGTTGCCGGCGACATGGGCCAGCACCTGCTCGAGCAGCGGGCGTTCGACTTCCTCGATCACCAGCCGGTGCATGTCGCCGGCGTAGAAGCCGCCCAGCTCTTCGAGGTAGCGGCCCACGGCGCGCTCGACACAGATCCGCAGGGGCGGCTCTTCCGGCGGCGATTCCACGGCGGGGACCACCTGTTGCGCTGAACTCATCGATCGCCCCTTCCGACGTCCCTGATCCTGCCCTGGCGCGGGCCGACTGAAGTATTCCTTCTGGCACGGTCCCGACCGTTGCCATGGGCATCGATCGTGAAAGCGGACCGGGTCGCTGGTGGCGATCATCTTAGCAGAGCATCCCGCCGGCTCAAGCCCGCTGAGCGGTGTGCGGGTCAGTCCGGGGCGAGCAGTTCGAGACGGTAGCCCGCCGCCTGGCCGCCGGGATCGAGCAATTCGAGCCTGATCGGCACACGCGCTTCGGGCGCAAAGATGTGTTCGGCCGCGGCCGTGTCACCAAGGTAGGTTTCCGGCCCGAAGGTGCCGATGGCCACCGCGCCACCCCAGGGATCTTCGACGCTCAAGCGGATGCGCGGATAGCCTTGGGCGAACGGGGCGCGGTTCACCAGTTCCGCCTCGAACAGCAATCCGCCCGCACGCTCCGGATGGGTGGTGAAGCGGTGATTTTCCAGCGCCATCCGACGAATGTCGACGAGCGGTGGCAGGGCGCACGGCAGACCTGCCGAGTGCAGCCGGGCGCAGCCCCAGTTGAGCAGCGGTCGCCATTGCGGATCGGCCGCCCAGCGGGGACCCAGCACCATCAGGACCTGCAGGGCCAGCAGGGCGCTGGCGGCGGCACCGAGCAAGCCCCAGCGCCAAGGATGGCCTTGAACGGCCAGGGCTTCTTCCGCGTCCGCATGGGTGTCGCCCATGTCGAAAGTCGCCTCATCCGCCACGTCGGCCGTTCGCGCCGCCTCGGGGTCGGCCTCGGTCTCGAAGACATCGACCGCCGTTGCCTGTCCATCGATCGGAACGCCGGATTCCTCATCGTCCCGCAGCGTGCTCAGCGCATCGAACGGATGCTGACAAACACTGCAGCACACCCGGCCGCGCCCGGTGCGCAGATGGTCGGCCCGGACCTGGAGTCGCGTCTGACAGGCGGGGCAGTCGACGAACATGCCCGGCGCTTCCGGATCAGGCTCGGGGCCGCTGGCCGGCCAGGCAGACCCAGCCGTCGCGCTCGGCGACGGGCTGCAAGCCGATCCAGTCCGCGTAGGCGGCCTGCAGTGGCGCCACGTGACGGGCCAGCAGGCCGGCCATCACCAGTTGCCCGCCCGGCGCGAGCAGCTCGCGGAATCGGGGCGCCAGCGTCTCCAAGGGACCCGCCAGGATATTGGCGAGCAGCAGGTCGGCGGACACGGTCAGCTCCTCGGGAAATCCGGTCCGGACACGGTCCGCCACCCCGTTGCGACGGGCGTTTTCCTGCGTTGCGGTGAGCGCCTGAGGATCGATGTCGACGGCCTGTGTGCGGCTTGCGCCGAGCAGCACCGCGGCCACGGCCAGGATGCCCGAGCCGCAGCCGTAGTCGATGACCCGCAGGCCGGTAAGCTCGGCCCCGGCCAGCCATTCCAGACACAAGGCCGTGGTCGGGTGGGTGCCGGTGCCGAAGGCCAGTCCCGGATCGAGGCGCAGATTGACGGCGGTGGGATCCGGTGGGGTATGCGCGGTGGGCACGACCCAGAGCCGCCGCCCGAAATGCATGGGCTTGAAATCCTTGAGCCACGCCCGCTCCCAGACCTCATCCGCGAGCGGGACGATCCGGTGGGGCGGCAAAGGGCTGGGATGGCAGCAGGCCGCCAGCTCCAGCAAGACGCGCACCGGATCGGCGTCCCGCGCCAGGAGCGCCGTCAGCCGCAACCGGTCCCAGAGCGGCGTGGCGCCCGGCGGCGGCTCGAACAGGGGCTGATCGCCGGCATCCTCCAGCGACACCGCCACGGCGCCCGCGCCGAGCAGGCAATCCTCGAGGCGCTCGCTGTCCTCGGGTCCGATGTCCATCACCAGCTGCTGCCACGGCATCGGATACGCCTCCGCGGGCTCAGCCCTGCAGTTTCTTCTCGAGATAGTGGATGCTTACCCCGCCCGCCTGAAAGCCGACGTCCTGCACCAGATCCTTGTGCAGCGGGGCATTGGTCTGAATGCCTTCGACCACCAGTTCGTCCAGCGCGGTGTGCATGCGCGCCAGCGCCTTGTCGCGGGTATCGGCGTGGGCGATGAGCTTGCCGATCAGCGAGTCGTAGTGCGGGGGCACCTCGTAACCGCTGTAGAGATGCGAGTCCATGCGGATGCCTGGACCGCCCGGCGCATGGTAATGCGTCACCCGGCCGGGCGAGGGCACGAAGGTGCGTGCATGCTCGGCATTGATGCGGCATTCGATCGCATGGCCGCGCAGCGGAATGTCTTCCTGACGCAGGGCCAGCGGAACGCCGCTGGCGATCATGATCTGCTGGGCGACGATGTCGATCCCCGTCACCATCTCGGTCACCGGGTGCTCGACCTGAACCCGGGTGTTCATTTCGATGAAGTAGAACTCGCCGTCCTGGTAGAGAAACTCGAAGGTGCCCGCGCCGCGATAGCCGATGCGCAGGCAGGCATCGACGCAGATCGCGCCGATGCGGCGGCGCTGCTCGGCGTCGATGCCGGGCGCCGGCGCCTCCTCGATCACCTTCTGGTGACGGCGCTGAATGGAGCAATCCCGTTCCCCGAGATGCACCGCATGGCCCTGGCCGTCGGCCAGCACCTGGATCTCGATGTGACGCGGCCGCTCCAGGTATTTTTCCATGTAGACCGTGCCGTCGCCGAAGGCGGCCTGCGCCTCGGTCCGGGTCAGCACGATGGCCGCCGCCAGATGGGCCTCGCCATGCACGACGCGCATGCCGCGCCCACCCCCGCCGGCCGCCGCCTTGATCAGCACCGGATAGCCGATTCGGCGCGCGATGGCAGCGTTTTCGGCTGTATCGTCGCCCAAGGGACCGCCCGATCCGGGCACGCAGGGCACACCGGCTTCCTGCATGGCGCGAATCGCCGACACCTTGTCGCCCATGAGGCGGATGGTCTCGGGTCGCGGGCCGATGAAGACGAAGCCGCTGCGCTCGACGCGTTCGGCGAAATCCGCGTTTTCGGAGAGAAACCCGTAGCCCGGATGGATGGCCTCGGCATCGGTGACCTCGGCCGCCGCGATCAGGGCCGGCATGTTGAGGTAGCTCTGGGCCGAGGGCGCCGGGCCGATGCAGACGGTCTCATCGGCGAGCAGCACGTGCTGGAGTTTGCGATCGGCGGTGGAATGCACCGCGACGGTCTTGATGCCGAGCTCGCGGCAGGCGCGCAGGATGCGCAGGGCGATCTCGCCGCGATTGGCAATGACGATCTTGTCGAACATGGCGGGCCCGGCTTACTGGATCACGAACAGGGGCTGGCCGTACTCGACCGGCTCGCCGTTGTTGATCAGGATTGCGGCCACGGTGCCGTCATATTCGGACTCGATCGGATTCATCATCTTCATCGCCTCGATGATGCACAGGGTGTCGCCCTTCCTGACGGCCTGACCCATCTCCACGAAGGGTTTGGCGCTGGGGGCCGAGGCGCGATAGAACGTGCCCACCATGGGCGCGGTCACCTGCTGGCCGGCGGGAAGGGCGGCGACGACCGGCGTGGCCTCGGTCATCGCTCCCGTTGGCGCGACCGGCATGGACTGCACCACCGGCGCCGGCACGGCCATGGTCGGCATCACGGTCACGCCGGGGGACTGCCGGCTCAGCCGGATGCTCTCCTCGCCTTCACGGATCTCGATTTCGTTGAGCCCGGACTCCTCCAGCAGCTCGATCAACTTCTTGATTTTGCGGATATCCATGTCGCGTATTGTTCCTGACGAAGCGCAAAAAATGATCGAAAAGGGATGGCTCAGCCGCCCGACGCGGCCGCTTCGGGCCCAAGATGCCGCAGGGCAGCCTCCAGCGCGAGATCATAGCCCTGATCGCCCAATCCACAGATCACGCCGAGCGCGACATCCGACAAGTAGGAATGATGTCGGAAGGACTCGCGGGCGTGGATGTTGGTGAGGTGAATCTCGATGAACGGGCGGGCCACGGCCAGCAAGGCGTCGCGCAGGCCGATGCTGGTATGGGTCAGTGCCCCGGGATTGATGAGGATGAAGTCGGTCCCATCGTCCAGGGCCTGCTGGATGCGATCGATCAGCGCGCCCTCGGCATTGCTCTGGAACGCGGTCAGGGCGTGTCCCTGCGCCGCGGCCCGATGCGCGAGTCGCGCCACGATCTGCGGCAGGCTGACGGCACCGTAGCGCTCCGGCTCGCGACGACCGAGCAGATTCAGGTTGGGGCCATTGATGAGCAGCAGATGAGCCATGAGGCGGCAGATGCTCAGGAGAAATGGGGCTCAATTTGTGGCGAATTGCATCGATCCGCCGTTCATCGTCGCTATTCTGCCTGCCGTTCGGGCTGCCGTGCAACCGCTTCGGCTAGGAGCGGCGGAATCCAGCCGCGCAACTGGTCGGGCGTCAGAACGCCCAGGTGGCGATACCGAATCCGTCCGCCACGATCCAGCACCACGCTGAACGGAATCGAGAGGATCTCGTTGCCGAAGGACTGGGAAAGATCGAAGCCGTCCATGCCGGCGAGCAGGACCGGATAGTTGATGTGCATGCGCCGGGCAAAGGCGCGCACCGGCTCGCCCTCGTCCAGCGCGATGCCCACCACCTGCAGGCCATGATCGCCCCACTGGCGCT
>PKCW01000006.1 GCA_002862965.1 Pseudomonadota bacterium | reverse complement strand
CCCCCCAAGTACGTGGAGGGTGTGCTGATGTCCGACCAGATGACCGCCCTGATCCGCAATGTGCCCCCGCCCATTGCGGTGGCCCTGGCCATGACCGAGAAACATGAGAAGGCCGAACGGGCCGCCATCATGCGCGAGCGGGGTTGCACCGAAGTGGAGGCCGCCGAGGTGGTGGCGGAGCATCTGGCCGCCTCACGGCGGGGGAGAGGGCTATGAAACGATTATTGGTTGCCCTGTTTTTGGCTGCGGTTCCAGCGGTCGCGGCGGCGGGCTGCGGGACCTGGCCGCGCCTCATCGAGGCCTTCACCGACAGCGACCACCCCATCACCGGCGCCGAGGCCCTCGCTGCGCAGATGCCCCAGACCCGGATCAAGGTCTACCGCATCGATGGCAAGGCCGAGTTCGATGCCAAGCTCAGCGAAGGCTTGCCGGCGGATCCAGTGGAAGCCGAGCGCATTGCGCGGGAGCGCATCGCCCAGGTCGATCCACAGGAGGCGGCGGCCGCCATGGCCAGCGCCCTGGACAGTGCGGGTCGCATGATCAAGTACGGGATCGGGCGCATTCCGGCCGTGGTTTTCGATGGCCGGGCGACCATCGTCGGAGAGGCCGATCTCCGTAAGGCCCTGGATGCCTATTGCCGGCGCAGCGGGCCATGATGAAGCGCGCGCGCCAGGCCCTCGCAGGCCTCGCCCTGGCCTTGGCCGTCCCTGCGGCCGTCCCGGAGGAAACCACGCTCAACACCGCGGGGATCCTGGCCACGACCACCGAGTCGGCCCTCTCCTGCGCCAAGTGGACGGTGGTGGGCACCTGCTTGTGGCTCAAGTGCGGGCTCAGTGGCTGCTCGGTCAAGACCAGCATCAAGGTCGGCCACTACAACCCGGACCTGGTGGTCAGCAGTTACCACAACGTGGGCGAAAACCCCTGGACCGAGATCCGCACCATCCTGGGCACGGTCCAGCAGACCGCCGCCGACACCCTGATCGGCACGCTGTCCTCGACGCTCGCCGACATGGATCTGAATGCCGGCGGCGGCAACGGTTCCATGGGTGATCGCAGCGGGATGGGACGCCGCCTGATGTACAAGGAGGCCGATGCGGTCGGGCATCCGGCCGCCTTCCTGCTCAACACCGTGGCGCAGCAGATCCCGACCTTGGGCAATTTCTTCTGCAAGTCGGAAGTGACCCCATTCTTCCCCTATTACACCTCCGCCATCGATCCGGTCGGCTGGCGCTATGGCATCCCCGAGGCGGTCTATCCCCAGGCATTGATCCCCGGCATGGCCGACATCGGCCGCTGGCCCCTCAATAGCTGGGGACCGCTGTACCCGCGCAGCGGATTACTGGTCCAGGCCGAGGGGCCCAAGACCGCGGCGGTGATTGCCCAGCGGGTCGGCACCATCGTCACCGCTCCCAGCCAGCCCCACATCTACATCCACACTGCCAGCAACCTGGATCAGCTCCCCACAAGCTCCAGCGGATCTGGCGGCGGGGCTGCCGGTGGCGGCGCTGGCGGATCTGGCGGTGGCGGCGCTGCAGTGGGTGGCGGCGGTTCTTCGGCCGCCAAGGCCAGCTTCGGCAGCAGGGTCGCCGCCGGCGCTACCAAAGCGGCGGGGGAGGCGGCCGTGATGGCCATCCAAATGAATCCCACCACGGCCCAGTTCTACGGCGCCTATCTCGATGCCAATGCCATGTATGGCATGGCAGCAGGCATCTACACGGCTGCCGGCATGGTGGCGTCCGGCGATGTGCTCGGCGCCGTGGACGGATTGCTGAACGGCGGCGGCGGGCAGAAGGTCTGGCCACCGGGACCGCTCAAGGTCAACAACGCCAAGACCGGCACCTGGCAAATGCTGGCACCCACCCAGGACACTGAATGCGCCGTATTCGGCAAGCCTGATCTGCTGCGCAGTTGGGCCGGCGGCCGGGGATCTTCCGATGAACGCTACGCCTTCGCGCTGTGGCGGCCTTACAAGTGTTGCCAGAAGCGTGGACAGGTCTACCTCACCAGCATCGATCTCAAGAAATTCCCGGAATAATGAGGTTAGGGCATGAATGCCGACTTTCGGAAAACCGCTATCGCGCTGCTCGCCGGGGCACTGTTCGTAGCGCCTGCCGGCGCCCGGCCGCCAGCCCCTCCCGGAGACAGCCTCTGGTACTACCAGATCGGCGGGGCCCGGCCCCTGTCCCTCTCGCCGTCCTCGCACATCACGACCGCGAACCTGGCTGTGGGCGGGCAGATGGCCAATGGATTCAACTGCGGCAAATTCGATCCCCTGGTGTCTGTTGAGAACACCCTGAACCAGGTCTCCAAGGGCGTCGAGGACATGACCAACGCCATGACCCAGGCGGCCAATGCAGCCATCGCCGCACTGCCCTCGCTCATCCTGCAGCGCGCCGACCCAGGGCTCTACGACCTGTTCCAGAACGCCCTGGCGCGCGCCCAGGCCCTGGTGGACCTGAGTACCAAGTCCTGCGAGCAGATGCAGGGCGAAATCGACCGGAACATCAACCCCTTTCATGAGTGGGTCACGCTGGGCCGGGCCAACGGTTGGAAGGCGTCGATGGGCATTGGTGGCCGCCAAATCAACGACATCAATGAGGCAAAGGAATACGCCAGCCAGGGGAACGAGCGGGGGATGCCCTGGTATGGAGGCATGCGCGGCGGGCGGAACCAGGAACCCATCAATGCCGTCTCCGGCGTCGTCAGCGCCGGCTATAACGTGCTGCTGGGACGCGATCCAGCCGCCTCTGGGCCCGGCGGTTCCATCGGCGCTGCGGGCAAGAACCAGCCCATGGTGGACTGGTGGCGCTCGCCTAACGAGGCGGCGCAATGGTCCAATCGGGTCCTGGGGGATGAACTGATCAAGATGTGTGATGGCTGCGTGTCCTCTGTCAAGCCAGGGGCCGGGCTGTCGCCCATCATCGAGGAGGAAGAGGAGAAAGTTTCCGCGAGCCTGACCAGTCTGCTCAATGGCAACCGGGAACCATCTCCCACCGACCTGGATCCGCTCAATGCGCCTGGGGTCAGCGTCACGCCCGAGGTGATCCGTGCCCTCCGGCAAATGCCGCAACCCGACCGCGAAGTCCTGGCCGGCCGCATGGCCTCCGAAATCGCCACGGCCCGCGCCGTGGAACAGGCCATCTATGTGCGGCGCATGCTCATCGCCGGCCGGGATACCCCCGAAACCTCCGTCGCCGGCCCGGCCATCAATGCCGTGGATCGCCGCCTGCGCGTCATCGAGCGGGAAATCGACAACGTGCTCTACGAGCAGCGGGTGCGCAAGGAAATCACCGGGACCAGCGCCGAAACCGCCCTGCGGATGCGCCGCAACAAAGCCAACAAGTCCCTCGGTGAGGGCGCTCAGTCTCCCAAGACCACCAATCCCGTTGCGTCCGATCCCCTGCGCAAGTAAGGAACCCACCCCATGCGTGTCGATAGCCCGATGGAGTTGTACACCACATTTTATGGGTGGCATTTCTATGACCAGTTATGGGATGTCCTGATGGGCACCGGCCTGGCCTTCGCGCCGTTCCTATACATCATCGGCAAGGCGGCTTATGACGGCTACACATCCCCCCAGGGGCAGGCCAGCGATGTGGCGGTGCGGGAAGCCTACATCCGCGTGATCGTGGCTTTCACGGTCATCGTCCTGGCCTGCCAGCCGATGATCACCCTGACCGGCGCCGACCTCACCCACCAGCCCACGGCCGTCCCCTCCGATCCCAATCCGCCCCAGGGCAGTGTCGGGAACTCGGGGACCACCCTCGATGACACCACCATGGCAGCGAACCTCCCGGGCTCGGTACGGGTGCCGGTGCTCTGGTACGGCGTGATGGCGATCTCTTCCGGCATCAATGCCGCGCTGATCAGCGCGATCCCCAGCGAGGGGGAGCTGCGTTCCATGCAGGCGGCCGCTTCCACGGCACGTATCGGGGATTCCGCGCTGGCGGCGGAAGCCGGCGACTTCTACCGGCATTGCTTCCTGCCGGCCCGCTCCAAATACCTGCGCGAGCAGCCCCAGGACAGCACGGCGAAGAGCATCCTGAACAAGAACGGCGCGAACGACCCGGATTGGTTCGGATCCCGGCTCTACCAGCAACTCCCCGGCTACTACGACACCGAAAGAGCCCAGGATCCGGTGCCCAACTGGCCGGTGAATATGTCGCGCATCAGCGATCAGAACTACAGGGACGCCACCTCGAACGGGCAGAACCCCCCCTCCGGCATCCCCACCTGCAATGAGTGGTGGGGGGATTCCAATCACGGGCTGCGCACGCGCCTGGCGGCCGAAGGCAGCCAGGTGGCGGGCTGGATGGACAAGATCAGGGCCTTTTCCTCTATCAGTTCAGCCGACAAGCAGGACATCCTGGCCAAGGCCGTGCTCAACAACAGTCCGCTGAATTTCAGTGGACAGATGGGAGGAGTGGGTTCTTCTTCATCGCGGGAAGTCCTGCTCGACAAGCCCTTGGCGGCGGCTGGAGCCATGATGGCCGAGCCCGTCGCGCGGGCCGTGCTGATCGCAATGAAGATCGCCACCCCGATGATCCAGGCATTCCTGCTGATGGGGATTTATTTCATGATGGCGGGTGTCCTGGTGCTATCCAGTTACAACCTGAAGGTGGTCATGATCGGCGCCATCGGCATTTTTTCAGTGAAGTTCTGGACCGTGCTGTGGGCCATCGCAGGCTGGGTGGACGAGAACCTGATCACAGCCATGTTTCCGGAGCGCCGGGCGCTGCTGGAGTCATTCCTGCTGTCCTCTGCTGAATGGATTGCATCCGCCGGCGCGGCGATTGGTGGAATGTCGGGAGGGGGATTAGGCGCCATGGATCATGTCACCAAGCGTGTGATCCTGGACCTGGTGATGGCATCGATGTATGTGGCACTGCCGGTGTTGTGGACGGCGATGGTTGGTTGGGCTGGGTACAACCTGATGACCATGTCAAAAGTCGTTGCTCCCATGAGCGCATCCACCGAAAAAGCCGGCGGGACCGGCGCCAAGATGGCCACGGGGGCAGCCACCAAGGGGGTCATGCGATAAAAGGCATTAAATCTCTATTACATCTCTATCGTTGAGATCTTTAGGTATGTCTCCTGTCTTGATATCTATCCATTCGCCATACTCCTCACCATCACTCGTCAAATCCGGCGCATGCGTCGCCCAGAAGCTGAGTATGGTAGGTAGCATGCCCAGAAGCACCGTCGCCACACTGACGAGCCCGGCGCCCAGGATCCCGACCCATCCCAGGAACTTCAGGGCGACATCGACCTGGCTGGGGTAGGTCGATAGCAGGCGGGCAGCCAGATCGTCCAGCGGCATGGGGTCTGGCTGGATGGTGGTGGACTGCCCCAACCACGCCTCAGCATGGACCCCGCCACCCTCGGCCACTGTGGGGGCTGGCTGGGCCTGCGGGATACCGCTGCCGGCATCCGCCGGCTGCGCCCCTTTCCCGGCCCATTCCCTCTCCCGGATCCGGTAGATCCGGCTGAACAGGTACAGCACGATACCGACAGCCACGAGCGCCATCAGTTTGATCGCGGCGATGATGAACGCGGCGATGGTAGCCATGGGGATGCGCCTCCTTGTTAGGACATTCGGATTCAAAGTAGCACAAGATCGATCAGGTCTAAATGGATGCAATCCAGCGGGCCACTGGAGATCGCCCGTCATGGCGGCTCTCCGTGGCTCGGGGCCGGCTTGGGGTTATCGAACCCCGTTCTCGCTTCTTGAAGCTCAGAACGGCGAGTTTCAAAAAGACTGAACGTTTGCCAGAGGCAGAAACAAGGTATGCGGTGAATCTGGCAAGGCAATGAAGCCGTGGTGCCGGTAGAAAACTGCTGCGGCTTGATCTTTGGCCTCCACCATCAGCGCGAAAGCGGCAATCTCCGAACGGGCGGCACGGTCGAGCGCATCGGCCAGCAGCGCACCGCCAAGACCTTGGCCTTGGAATGCCTGATCGACAGCCAGGCGGCCCATGCGAACGGCGGGCACGGTCGGATAGCGTGGCAGCTTTTTGCCGGTGCTGGCTGGAAGATCAGTCAGCAGCAGACTTGCCGATGCCAAGGTGTAATAGCCCGCGATGCGGTGCCCATCCGCCAAGGCCACGAAACAGGCGGCTACGCGGCGGCGAATGTCCTGAGTGACCTGCTCTCGCAGGTAGCAATTTAGCGGCTCCGAATCGCTGCAAAAAACTGTGCGGTCATGCGCTGAATCGAGTGGCGCAAGCAGGAACGGCGCACCAATCATTCAGTGCGCAGGAGCTTGCTACGACGGGCGAAGGCACGTTCCAAAGCCGGGGCCGGTTTCGGGGGCGACAGCAGAGCTTGCGCGAAACATTCCTGATCGGCCAGAGACAGTCGGATGATTTCAGCTTGCTCGATGGCGCGTTGCGCCGCTTCCTGCACGGCAGACACCACGAAATCGGTCATGGTGCGGCCTTGAAGCTCGGCGGCACGCTTGAGCAACGAATGCAGATCGGTGCTGATCCGGGCTTCGAGACGAGCGGTAGAGGTAGGTGTTGGCATGGCATTACCCTCCTGATGCAACCTTACGGCAATATGCCGTACATCGCAACCGCAAACCCTTAGCGTACGATTTTTTCCGTTTTCTGAGACGACCCCTGGGTGTCTTTGAAGGCAATGCAACTGCATTGACGCGATAATGCAATCGCATTACCATTCAAGCGTCAACCCAGATCCGCAGGAGACTGCCATGACCGCGACCCTCGAAGTCGAATCCACACTCACTGATCGCTACCAGACCACGGTGCCGGAAACCGTGCGTCGTGCCCTCAAGCTGGGCAAGCGCGACAAGATCCACTACACCATTCGCCCCAGCGGAGAGGTGGTGCTGACGCGCGTCGAAGCATCCGACGGTGATGACCCGGTGCTTGGTCAGTTC
>PKCW01000280.1 GCA_002862965.1 Pseudomonadota bacterium | reverse complement strand
AGGTCGTGAACGGCTTGGTGACGGCAATGGCCAGCTTGCCCGGCTTGGGCTTCGCATGGTAGTCCAGGGCCGCATGTGTCAACTCGTCTTCCGTCATCATGAAGCGGGTGCCGATGGAGTCGTTACGAAAGTCCGGCCGCGGGCATCTGCGATACCCGTCCGGTCCGTCCGCGTCGCGTGCGACGCGGCGTCGATGTGCTTATTTCGCGCCGTAGCGTCGGCGGAACTTGTCCACGCGACCGCCGGTATCGACGATTTTCTGCTTGCCGGTATAGAACGGATGGCAGTTGGAGCACACTTCGACCTGCAGGTCCGATCCGAGGGTGGAGCGGGTTTCGAAGCGATTCCCACAACTGCAGGTGATGGTGACCGGCTTGTAGGAAGGATGGATTTCGGGGCGCATGGGGGGCGTGACCTCGGTAATCAGGGCGAAGGCCCATCTCGTAAACGGGTTATTGTAGGACTCGAGCGCCGACAGGGCAATGCTGCGCGGGCGTCGACCGGCTTGCGTGCCCTTCCGGGGCGGTTTTTCGCTATCATGCGCTGCTAAAGTCGGCCGCACCCATGGCCGGGTCGACGTGGGGAATGACCATGACCGCCGAGCAGATTGCCGCATTGATCTCCGAACGCATGCCGGAGGCCGATCCGGTCCGGGTGGAAGGTGACGACGGCGTCCACTTTTCGGCCCTGGTCGTGTCGCCTGCCTTCGAGGGCATGCGCGCGGTGCAGCGCCATCAGCGGGTGTATGCCGCGCTGCAAGGCCTGATCGGCGGGGCGATCCATGCCTTGGCGCTGGACACCCTGACCCCCGCGGAGTGGGCGACACGCGGCCCGCTGCACTGAGTGGCCGGCATGGATAAGCTCGTGATCGTCGGTGCCAAGCCTCTGGAAGGGGAAACCCGCATCTCCGGCGCCAAGAACGCCACCCTGCCGATCCTGGCTGCCTGCCTGCTGGCGGACGCAGACTGCCTCGTGCGCAATGTCCCGCACCTGCACGATGTGACGACCAGCATCGCGCTGCTGTCGGGGATGGGGGTCCGGGTGACCCTGGCCGACGGCATGGGTGTCGAGGTCGATGCCCGCGGGGTGGACAACGTCCACGCGCCCTATGAACTCGTCAAGACGATGCGCGCCTCCATCCTGGTGCTGGGGCCCTTGCTGGCCCGCTTCGGGCGGGCCGAGGTCTCCCTGCCCGGTGGGTGCGCCATCGGTTCGCGCCCCGTCAATCTCCACATCGATGGTCTGGCAGCCATGGGCGCCGACATCCGGGTTGAGAACGGCTATATCCGCGCGAGCGCCGGCAGGCTCCGGGGCGCGCGCATCGTGCTGGACACGGTGACGGTCACCGGGACCGAAAACCTCATGATGGCGGCGACCCTGGCGGACGGCACGACGGTGATCGAAAACGCCGCCCGTGAGCCGGAGGTGGTGGACCTGGCCTGTTTTCTCAATGCCATGGGCGCGCGCGTGCAGGGTGCAGGGACCGACACGCTCGTCATCGAGGGCGTGCGACGGCTGCATGGCGCCGAGTACGAGGTCATGCCCGATCGCATCGAAACGGGCACCTATCTGGTCGCTGGCGCGATCACCGGCGGACGCGTCACATTGAAGAACGTGCGTCACGGCACGCTGGACGCGGTGCTCGCCAAGCTGGAAGAGGCGGGCGCCGAACTCGAGCAAGGCGAGCATTCGATCACCCTGGACATGCGGGGTCGGCGTCCACGGGCGGTGGATATCCGCACTGCGCCCTATCCCGCCTTCCCGACCGACATGCAGGCCCAGTTCATGGCGCTGAACGCCGTTGCCGAAGGCGCGTCCACCATGATCGAGACGGTGTTCGAGAACCGCTACATGCATGTGCAGGAGCTCGAGCGCATGGGCGCGGACATCCGCGTACAGGGCAGTGTGGCGGTCGTGCGTGGCGTCGAGCGATTGACCGGGGCGCCGGTGATGGCAACCGACCTGCGCGCCTCCGCCGGGCTGGTGCTCGGGGCGCTGGTCGCCGAAGGGGAAACCGAGGTCGACCGCATCTATCACATCGATCGCGGCTATGAGTGCATCGAGGAGAAGCTGGGTCAGCTCGGCGCGTGCATCCGCAGGATCCCCGCGTGATCGAGGCCGCGAGCACCCGGCGGCCGTTCGTGGCCGAACCGATGCTGACCGTGGCGCTCTCCAAGGGGCGCATCCTCACGGAAACCCTGCCGCTGCTGGCCGCCGCCGGCATCGTCCCGGACGAGGATCCGGCCGTCAGCCGCCGCCTGATCCTGGGCACCTCGAGTCCCGGCGTACGCCTGCTCATCGTGGGGCCGACCGATGTGCCCGCCTACGTGCTGCACGGCGGCGCCGACGTCGGCGTGACCGGCAAGGATGTGCTCGCGGAGCAGGAACAGGCCATCCTCTACGAGCCGCTGGATCTGGGTATCGGGCGGTGTCGCCTCATGCTGGCCGGCCGGGAAGGGCTGGAGCCCTCGCGAGCGCAACCGCGGGTCGCGACCAAGTACGTCGCATCCACCCGCGCCTTCTTCGCGGCGCGCGGGCAGCAGGTCGACGTCATCAAGCTCTATGGCTCCATGGAGCTGGCGCCGCTGGTCGGGCTGGCCGACTGGATCGTCGATCTCGTCGACACCGGCAATACCCTGCGCGCCAACGGCCTTGCGCCGCTCGAGACCGTGATGGAAGTCAGTGCCCGGCTGGTGGTCAACCCCGCCTCGTGGAAAACCAAGCATGCAGCCGTGCGCCGGCTGGTCGCGGATCTGGCGGCGGCGGTCGAACGGCAAGGAGCCCGCGCATGACGACCGGCCATCCGTCCTTGAGCCTGCGCCGTCTCGATACGTGCGAGACCGGATTCGATCGCGCATTGGCCGCCTTGCGGGTCCAGGCCGAAACCCAACAGGCCGAGGTCGTGCAGGCCGTGCAGGACATCCTGGCGCAGGTCCGCCGGGAGGGCGATCGGGCGCTGCTGGCCTATACACGCCGCTTCGACGGCTGGGCGCCGGCTGCCGCGGACGGTTTGCGCATCGCGCCCGCGGATCTGGCCGCGGCGCGGGATCGTATCGCCCCCGCGCTGCGCGCTGCGCTGGAAGAGGCCGCCGGCCGGCTGCGTGACTACGCCGGACACCAACGCCTGGCGTCCTGGCGCCATGTCGACGCGCTGGGCAATGTGCTGGGTCAGGAGGTGCGGCCGCTGGATCGCGTCGGGGTCTATGTGCCGGGCGGCAAGGCGGCGTATCCCTCCTCGGTGCTGATGAACGTCATACCCGCGCAGGTCGCGGGAGTGCCCGAGATCGCGCTGTGCGTGCCGACGCCGAACGGGCAGCGCAACGATCTGGTGCTGGCCGCGGCCGCCATCCTGGGCGTGGATGAGGTGTTCGCGATCGGTGGGGCGCAGGCCATCGGCGCGCTGGCCTACGGCGCCGGGTGCATCGGACGCGTGGACAAGATCGTCGGGCCGGGAAACCGCTATGTCGCCACGGCGAAGCGGCTGGTATTCGGGCAGGTCGGCATCGACATGATCGCCGGGCCGTCGGAAATCCTGATCGTTTGCGACGGCCGGACCGATCCCGATTGGATCGTCATGGACCTCTTTTCGCAGGCCGAGCACGACGAGGACGCCCAGTCGGTGCTGGTCAGTCCGGATCGCGGCTTTCTGGACCGGGTCGCCGAACGCATGGCGGTCTTGCTGGCCGACCAGCCGCGCCGGGAGATCATCGTGCGCTCCCTGTCCCAGCGCGGTGCGCTCATCGCGACGCGCGATCTGACCGAGGCGGCCGAGATCGCCAACCGTCTGGCGCCCGAGCATCTGGAGCTGTCGGTCGAGGATCCGGAAGCCCTGCTGCCGCTGATCCGTCATGCGGGGGCGATTTTCCTGGGGCGCCATACCCCCGAGGCCGTCGGCGACTATTGCGCGGGCCCCAATCACGTGTTGCCCACGGCCGGCACCGCGCGCTTCTTTTCGCCGCTCGGGGTCTACGATTTCCAGAAGCGCAGCAGCGTCATCCGATGCAGCGCCGACGGCGGCGCCGTGTTGGGGCGCCTGGCGGCCGTGCTGGCGCGGGGCGAGGGGCTGGAGGCCCATGCCCGTTCCGCCGCCGCACGGGCCGATGCGCCATGAGCCACGACGCGGCGGCGCGCGCGCGGGACCAGGTGCGCGAAGAGATCCAGGCGCTGGCTCCCTATGCCGTGCATCCCGCCGCCGGCCTGATCAAGCTGGATGCGATGGAAAACCCCTACGGCTGGCCGACCGAACTCACCCAGCCCTGGCTGGAGGCCATCGCGCGCGCCGAGCTGAATCGCTATCCCGATCCGCGGGCGCGGGCGCTCGAGCCGGTGCTGCGCGCTGCGCTGGGCATTCCGGACGCAGCCGCGATGCTGCTGGGCAATGGGTCCGACGAACTGATCCAGATCATCATCATGGCCTTGGCGCGTCCCGGGGCCGTCGTACTGGCGCCCGAGCCCACCTTCGTCATGTACCGGCTGATCGCGCGCTGGCTGGGGGTGGCGTTCGTCGGCGTGCCGCTGCGCGGCGACGATTTCGGCCTGGACCGTCCGGCCATGCTGGCGGCGATCGCGCAGCACCGACCGGCAGCGGTGTTTCTCGCCCATCCCAACAATCCCACGGGTAATCTGTTCGACCGCGAGGACGTCGTTGCGGTGCTGGATGCGGCGCCGGGCGTCGTCGTGATCGACGAGGCCTATGCCCCCTTTGCCTCGGACAGCTTGCTGGATCAGGCCGGCGCCGTGGCGAATCTGCTCGTGATGCGGACGCTGTCCAAGGCCGGGCTGGCGGGCTTGCGTCTGGGCGTGCTTGCCGGTCCGTCCGCCTGGATCGAGCAGTTCGACAAGGTGCGCCTGCCCTACAACATCGGTTCATTGACCCAGATCACGGCGGAAGTGGCCTTGCGCCATCCCGAATTGTGGCAGCATCAGGCCGACTCGATCCGAGCGGAGCGGGGGCGGCTCGAGGCCGGGCTCGCGGCGCTCGCGGGAATCCGGGTTTATCCATCGGACGCCAATTTCTTGCTGTTCCGGGCTCCGCCCGGCCGGGCACCGACGCTTTACCAGGGACTGCAAGCCGCGGGCATTCTCATCAAGCTTCTCGACGGCGCTCATCCGGCGCTGCAGGATTGCCTGCGTGTCACCGTCGGTCGACCTGAGGAGAACGCGCGGTTTCTGGAGGCGCTGGCCCGCGGTCTCGAATCGGCAGGCGGCAAGTAGGCAATGGATGGCCGGGGGTGTAGAATCGCGCTCGAATTTTTGCCTGCCCCAGGCAGGTTTCCGATGGGGCGAGGCGCAGGCGGCGCACGTTGGCCAGTCGTTCCCGATCCAGACAGTTGCTATGGAGTATCCCACGAATGAGCAATGACGGGGGTGTCGATACCAGTCGGCGGCGCTTTCTCACCGTCGCGACGGTGGCGGTCGGCGGCGCAGGTGCTGCCTTTGGCGTCTATCCTTTCATCGCGGCCATGCAGCCCAGCGCGCGTGCCGAAGCGGCCGGTGCGCCGGTGGAGGTCGATATCGGAAAGCTGGAGCCGGGTGCCCGCATGACCGTGGAATGGCGCGGCAAGCCGGTCTGGGTGGTGCGTCGCACGCCTGAAATGCTGGCCAAGCTGGACGGTATCGCAGGGGAATTGCGCGATCCCAATTCCGATCAGGATCAGCAGCCCGGCTATGCCCGGAACACCTACCGGTCCATCAAGCCGGAATATCTGGTGCTGGTTGGTCTGTGTACGCATCTCGGATGCTCGCCGACCTACCGGCCCGAGCCCGGCACGAGCGATCTCGGCGGCAACTGGCCCGGCGGATTCTTCTGCCCCTGCCACGGCTCGCGCTTCGACCTCGCGGGCCGCGTGTTCGCCGGGGTGCCGGCGCCGCTCAACATGGCGGTCCCGCCGTACCGCTACACGGGCGACAGCCGGATCGTCATCGGCGACGACAAAGGAGCAGCCTGATGCGCGGCATGGTGAACAACGCCCGTGAGCTGATGCTCTGGGGTCTGGATTGGGTGGATGCGCGCCTTCCCGTCACCAAGATGTGGAAGGAGCAGGTATCCGAGTATTACGCGCCCAAGAACTTCAATTTCTGGTATTTCTTCGGCAGCTTGGCTCTGGTGGTTCTGGTCAACCAGCTGCTGACCGGCGTCTGGCTGACGATGAACTACAAGCCCAGCGCGCATGACGCGTTCGCCTCCGTCGAGTACATCATGCGCGACGTCAGCTGGGGCTGGCTGATCCGCTACATGCACTCCACCGGCGCCTCGCTGTTCTTCGTCGTGGTCTACCTGCACATGTTCCGCGGCCTGCTTTACGGTTCCTACCGCAAGCCGCGCGAACTGGTGTGGATCTTCGGCGTGCTCATCTATCTGGTGCTGATGGGCGAGGCCTTCATGGGCTATCTGCTCCCGTGGGGCCAGATGTCCTACTGGGGCGCGCAGGTGATCATTTCGCTGTTCGGCGCGGTGCCCGTCGTCGGCGAAGCGCTCTCGCAGTTCATCCGTGGCGATTTCGTGGTGTCCGACGCCACCCTCAACCGTTTCTTCGCGCTGCATGTCATCGCCATGCCGCTGGTGCTGCTCGGTCTGGTGGTGGCTCACCTGATGGCGCTGCACGAGGTCGGCTCCAACAATCCGGACGGCATCGAAATCCACGACCACGAAGATGCGAACGGCATCCCGCTGGATGGCATCCCCTTCCATCCCTACTACACGGTGAAGGACGTCTTCGGCGTGGTGATCTTCCTCGCCGTGGCTGCGGTGATCATTTTCTTTGCGCCGGAGTTCGGCGGATATTTCCTGGAGCATGCCAACTTCCAGCCGGCTATAGAACGGCATGGCCAGGAAGAACAGGAAATAGATCACGGAAAGCACGCGGGCGATCAGGGTGTAGGTCGGGCTCGGCGGGTTCATCCCCAGATAGCCCAGACCGATGAAG
>PKCW01000152.1 GCA_002862965.1 Pseudomonadota bacterium | reverse complement strand
TCGTGGGCTTCCAAGATGGAGCCAAGTTGGCTCTTATAGCCTCCAAAAATTGTAGCGAAGCAATTTTTTTACGATCTTCAAGTAGTTAAATTATTTTCAATAAGTAGCTTAAGTAGCGGCGCGAGAGCTGCAAGCGAATCCGCAGAACAGCCAGCCGCGTAAACCAGGTCACGACGCGCGGCGATCCGTGGCGCGCTCGCCGCCGCCACTCGGGATGATTGGGTGCTGGTCGCCGGCAAGGGACATGAAACCGGTCAGGTGTTTGCCGATCGGGAGGAGCCCTTTTCGGATCTGGCCGTGGTGCAGGACTGGCTGGGAGCTGCCGCATGATCCGGGGTGGTCTCGGCGCAGCGGCGCAACGGCTCGGCGGCCGCCTGCACGGCGCGGACGGCGCATTCGCCGGCGTCAGCATCGATACGCGGCGGCTGGAGCGAGGCGCGCTGTTCGTGGCCTGTGCCGGTAGCCAGGTGGACGGCCACGCCTTCCTCCCGCAGGCGCTCGAGCGCGGCGCCGCCGGCGCCATCGTGACCCGCTTCGATCCGGCTGTCGCACTGCCGCAACTGGTCGTGACCGATGCCCGCGCCGCACTGGTCGCACTGGCCGTCCACTGGCGCGGCGCCTTCCGTGGCCCCGTCGTGGCGCTGACCGGCAGCAATGGCAAGACCACGGTGAAGGAGATGATCGCCGCCATGCTCGGGACGCGGGGCGAGGTGTGGGCGACACCGGGCAACTACAACAACGAACTGGGTGTTCCCCTGAGCCTGCTGGGCCTCGATCCCGCGCGCCACGAGGCCGCGGTGTTCGAGTTGGGCGCCAATCATGCGGGCGAGATCGACCAGTTGACCCGGTGGGTTCGTCCGGATGTGGGGCTGATCACCCAGGCGGGTCGGGCGCATCTGGAAGGTTTCGGATCACTGGAAGGTGTGGCTCGGGCCAAAGGCGAACTCATCGCGGGCCTGGCGCCGGGCGCGGTGGCGGCAATCAACGCGGACGACGCCTTTGCGCCGTACTGGACGACGCTGGCGCCCGGGCGCGTCGTGCGGTTCGGGTTCGCGGTGCACGCCGAGGTGCGCACCGATCGCGACGCCTGCCGTGTTGCGCCGACCGACACCGGGATGGCGCAGCACTTCAGACTCATCACGCCGTCGGGTGAGGCGCAGGTGCAGCTCGGCTTTCTCGGGACGCACAACTTGCGCAACGCACTCGCCGCCGCCGCCGTGGGCGAGGCATTGGGCTGGTCCGTGGCCGAGATCGCCGCAGGACTGGGCATGGCGCGACCGGCGCCGGGCCGGCTGAACTGGCTGATCGGAACGGGCGGCGTCCGCGTCATCGACGACACCTACAACGCGAATCCGACGTCGATGGTCGCCGCGATCGACGTGCTGGCCGAGGTGCCGGGTGAGCGCTGGCTGGTGATCGGCGACATGGCCGAGCTCGGCGCCGAGGCGGCCGCCCTGCATGCCGAAACGGGCATACACGCCCGCGCGCAAGGGATCGACCGCCTGTATGCCTGGGGACCGCTCAGTGCGGCGGCGGTCGATGCATTCGGCGCCGGTGCCCGGCATTTTGCAGATCAGGGCGCACTGATCGACTGTCTTCTCGGCGATCTGGGCGGCTGCAAGGTCCCGCCCACGCTGCTCATCAAAGGATCGCGCCGCATGGCCATGGAACGGGTGGTTGCCACCCTGAAGCAGGAACACTGACGTGCTGTACTGGTTGACTCAGGAACTGGCGGCCTACCACAGCGGCTTCCACGCGTTCAGCTACATCACGCTGCGCGCGATCATGGGCATGCTCACCGCGCTGGGGCTGGGCCTGCTGCTCGGGCCGGTGCTCATCGCACATTTGGCGCAACGGCAACTCGGCCAGCAGATCCGCAGCGACGGTCCCCAGTCGCACCTGTCGAAGGCCGGCACGCCGACCATGGGCGGCGCGCTGATCCTGCTCTGCATCAGCCTGGGCACCCTGCTCTGGGCCGACCTCTCCAATCGCTACATCTGGGTGGTGCTGGTCACCACGCTGCTATTCGGTTTCGTCGGCTGGCTCGACGATTACCTCAAGATCTATCGGCGCTCGAGCAAGGGCCTCAGCGCACGCCAGAAATATCTGGGGCAGTCGATCATCGGTCTCGTGGCGGCGCTCACGCTCTATTTGACGGCCCGGGTACCGGCCGAGATCACGCTGATCGTGCCGTTTTTCAAGGACATCGCCTGGCTGATGGGCTGGGCCTTCGTGCCGTTTGCCTACTTCGTCATCGTCGGCACCAGCAATGCTGTCAACCTCACCGACGGGCTCGATGGCCTGGCCATCATGCCCACGGTGCTGGTCGCCGGCGGACTGGGCGTCTTCGCCTACGTCGCGGGCCACGTCCGCTTCGCGGCCTACCTCGGCGTGCCGCACATCCCGGGCGCGGGCGAGCTGCTCATTCTCTGCGCGTCGATCGGCGGCGCGGGGCTCGCCTTCCTGTGGTTCAACACCTATCCGGCGATGGTGTTCATGGGCGATATCGGCGCGCTCGCCCTCGGCGCGGCCCTGGGCACGGTGGCAGTGGCCGTCCGGCAGGAAATCGTGCTGGGCATCATGGGCGCCGTGTTCGTCGCCGAGACGGTGTCGGTGATGTTGCAGGTGGCTTCGTTCAAGCTCACCGGACGGCGCATCTTCCGCATGGCGCCGATCCATCACCACTTCGAACTGAAGGGCTGGCCCGAGCCGCGCGTGATCGTGCGCTTCTGGATCATCACCGTGATCCTGGTGCTGGTCGGCCTGTCCACCCTGAAGCTGCGGTGAGGAGGGCGAGATGACCACGCATGCAGCGCCATCCTCACTTCCCGAAACGGTCATCGTCGGCCTGGGCGCGACGGGCTTGTCGGTGGCCCGTCACCTGACGCGCATGGGGGAGGCGTTTCGGGTCGTCGACAGCCGAATCGCGCCGCCGAACGCAGCGGCGTTGCGCGAGATCTGCCCGGAAGCGCCGATCGATTGCGGGCCTTTTTCGTCAGCCAGCTT
This sequence comes from Pseudomonadota bacterium, assembly GCA_002862965.1. GTDB lineage: Bacteria > Pseudomonadota > Gammaproteobacteria > UBA5335 > UBA5335 > Macondimonas. The sequence goes on along the minus strand of PKCW01000152.1, from coordinate 3,942 downwards.
CACAGGTGCCCGACGCATCGTGCTCTCCCCGGGCGTCTCGCCGCAGGAGCCTGCGCTGGCTGCGGCCCGCGCCGGTGGCGCCATCGTGGAGAGCGATATCGCCCTTTTCGCGTGCGTGGCCCGTGCACCGATCGCGGCCATCACGGGTTCCAACGGCAAGAGCACGGTGACGGCATTGCTCGGCGAGATGGCCCGCGCCGCCGGCCTGCGGGTGGGCGTCGGCGGCAATCTGGGTACGCCGGCGCTCGACCTTCTGGCCGACGACGTCGCGCTCTACGTGCTGGAGTTGTCCAGTTTCCAGCTCGAAACCACCGAGGCGCTGAATGCCCGGGTGGCGGCCGTGCTGAATCTTTCGGAAGACCACATCGATCGTCACGGGTCGATGGCGGAGTACGCCGCCTGCAAGGCGCGCATCTTCCGCCATGCCCCCGATCATGCCAAGCCGGTGCGGGTGCTGAATGCCGAGGACGAGGCCGTGGCGGCCATGGCGGATCCGGAGGCGCCCACACGCTGGTTCGGGCTGGCCAGCGAGGCGCCCGGGCATTACCGCGTGGGCAAGCGGGCGGGGCAGCGCTGGCTGCTGGCGGGCGACGATCCGCTGCTGCCGGTGGCGGAACTGTCGCTCGTGGGCGAGCACCACCAGGCCAACGCCCTGGCGGCGTTGGCCATGGCCGATGCGCTGGGTTTGCCGCGCGGCGCGGCACTGGCGGCGTTGCGCGGATTCCGCGGGCTGCCCCACCGCACCCAGATGGTGGGCGAGTTCAGGGGGGTGCGCTACGTCGATGACTCCAAGGGCACCAACGTGGGCGCGACCGTGGCGGCGCTCAGGGGTGTCCCCGGTCCCTTGGTGCTGATCGCCGGCGGACAGGGCAAGGGGCAGGATTTCAAGGTGTTGCGGCCCTGGGTGGCGGGCAAGGTGCGGGCGGCGATCCTGATCGGACAGGACGCCGATGCGCTCGCGGCGGCGCTCCAGGGCGCTACCGAGCTGCTCCGCGCCGCGGACATGGTCGAGGCCGTGCGGCTGGCCACGCGCCAGGCACGCGCCGGCGACGCCGTGCTGCTGTCTCCGGCGTGCGCCAGCCTCGACATGTTCCGCGACTATCACCACCGGGGCGAGGTCTTTGCCGCGGCGGTGCGGGAGATTGGGGCATGAGCGCCACATCGGTATCGATTACGGCGACCCGCGCCCCCGGGCGCACGCTCCTCGCGCGTCTGGACAAGCCGCTCCTGCTGGCGGTGCTGGCGCTGTCGATGCTGGGGTTGATCATGGTGGCTTCCGCGTCCATGCCGCTGGCCGACCAGAACTTCGGCGACCCCTTGCGGTTCTTCCGCCGCCAGATGCTCTATGCCTTGCTCGGGCTGGCGCTGGCTGCGGTCGTCCTGCGCACGCCCCTGGCGCGCATCCAGCAGTTGAGCACGGTGTTCATGGCCGGTGCCTTTTTCCTGCTGTGCGTGGTGCTGGTTCCGGGCATCGGCAAGGAAGTGAACGGCAGCGCACGCTGGCTGGACCTGATCCTGATCCGGGTCCAGGTCTCGGAGCCGGCCCGGCTGGGCTTGCTCATCTACCTGGCCGACTTTCTCGTGCGCCGCCAGCTCGAGGTGCGGGACCGTCTGCTGGGCGTGGCCAAGGTCGGTCTACTGCTGATCGTCGCCGGTTTCCTGCTCCATGAAGAGCCCGACCTCGGCGCTGCGGTGGTGCTCGCGTTCTCGGCCATGGCGATGCTCTGGGTGGCCGGCGCGCCATTGCGCTATTTCGGCATCCTGCTGAGTCTGGCCGTCGGGCTGGTCTACCTGCTGATCCTCCTGCTGCCCTATCGCATGGCGCGCCTGACCGGCTTCATGAACCCCTGGGCCGACCCGTTCGGCAATGGTTTCCAGCTCACGCAGTCCTTGATGGCCATCGGCTCCGGGCATTGGTTCGGGCTGGGACTCGGCGGCAGCGTCGTGAAGATGTTCTATCTGCCGGAAGCCCATACCGACTTCCTCTTCGCCATTCTGGCCGAGGAACTGGGGCTGGTCGGCTCCCTGGCCGTGATTGCGCTCTACGCCGTGGTGTTCTGGCGCAGCCTGCGCATCGCCGACGTAGCGGCCCGGTCCGGGCGCTGGTTCGGGGCCTATCTCGCCATCGGTCTCAGCGTCTGGGTGGTCGGTCAGGCCTTCATCAACATCGGGGTCAACATGGGGATGCTGCCGACCAAGGGCCTGACCCTGCCTCTGATGAGCTACGGCGGCAGCAGCCTGCTGGTCATCAGCGTGCTCATCGCCCTGGTGCTGCGCGTCGGGATCGAGAACACAGAGCCGCCACCGCAGACCCGCTCGCGGGAGCGCAGCGCATGAGCGCGCGCGTACTCATCATGGCCGGCGGTACCGGCGGCCATGTGTTCCCGGCGCTGGCGGTGGCGCGCGCGCTGCGCGAGCGCGGCATCGCCGTCGCCTGGCTGGGTAGCCGCGGCGGCATGGAAGAGCGGGTGGTGCAGGCCGATGGCATCGACTTCCACGGCCTGCGCATCCGCGGCCTGCGGGGCAAGGGTGCGGCGGCATGGCTGCTGGCGCCACTGCGCCTGGCGGTGGCGCTCGGTGAGGCGCTCACCGTCATGATCCGGCTGCGGCCGCGCGTGGTCCTGGGGATGGGCGGATTTGCGGCCGGCCCCGGCGGTCTCGCGGGCTGGCTGTTGCGCCGTCCGCTCGTGATCCACGAACAGAACGCCGTGGCGGGCTGGACCAATCGGGCGCTGGCCCATCTGGCGCGCCGCACGCTGTGCGCCTATCCCGATGCGTTGCCGGCAGCCGAGCTCATCGGCAACCCCGTGCGGCCCGACATTGCGGCGCTGCCGCCACCCGATGCGCGACTGGCGGATCGGACGGGGCCGCAGCGGCTGCTGGTGCTGGGCGGCAGTCAGGGGGCGCGCGCGCTGAATCGGTGCCTGCCCGAGGCGCTGGCCCGCATGTCCGGCGCGGTGGCGGTCGAGGTGATCCACCAGACCGGCGTCACCGACGAGGCAGAGGTTCGCGCGGCCTATGCGCGGGCGGGCGTACCCGCGCAGGTGCACGCCTTCATCCAGGACATGGCGGCGGCCTACGCCTGGGCCGACCTGCTGGTGTGCCGCGCCGGCGCCCTGACCCTGGCGGAGGTGACGGCGGCCGGCGTGGGCGCCGTGCTGGTGCCCTATCCCCATGCGGTGGACGACCACCAGACCCGCAATGCCGCCTATCTGGTGGCGGCCGGCGCCGCCGTGCTGCAGCCTCAGGACACGATGACCGCCGCGGGCCTGGCGAAGATGCTCGCCGATTTGCTGGGCGACCGGACACGGTTGCACGAGATGGCCCGGCAGGCACGCGGCCTCGCCCGTCCGCAGGCGACGGCGGCGGTCGCGGCGGTGCTCTGCGCCGAAGGGGGCTTGCCATGAGCGGCATCCTGCCGGCGGCGCTGTTGCAACAGGCCTGGATGCGGCGGGTGCGGCGCATCCACTTCGTCGGCATGGGTGGGGTCGGCATGGCCGGCATCGCCGAGGTGTTGCTCAACCTGGGCTACCAGGTGTCGGGTTCGGACGTGCGCGACAACGCGGCGCTGCAGCGTCTGGCCGGACTGGGCGCCGTGGTCATGCTGGGGCATGGCGCCGAGCGCGTCGCAGGCGCGGACGTGGTGGTCGTCTCCAGCGCCATCGCCGCCGACAATCCCGAGGTGACGGCGGCGCGCGCGCAGGGGACGCCGGTGATCCCGCGCGCGCAGATGCTGGCGGAGCTGATGCGCTTTCGCTACGGCATCGCCGTGGCCGGCACCCACGGCAAGACCACCACCACCAGCCTCACCGCCAGCGTGCTGGCCGACGGCGGCCTGGACCCGACCTTCGTCATCGGCGGCCGGCTCAATCAGGCCGGCACCCATGCCCGGCTGGGCGCGGGGCCCTATCTGGTGGCCGAGGCGGACGAGAGCGACGCCTC
>PKCW01000166.1 GCA_002862965.1 Pseudomonadota bacterium | reverse complement strand
GTGTGCGGCGGGGCGGGCGCGGCGCTGGCGCATCCCCATGTCTGGGTGCAGGCCCGGGCCGAGTTGGTGCTCGACCAGAAGCGCAACCTGGTGGCGATCCGCGAATCCTGGACCTTCGACCCGGAATACTCCGCCTTCGCGGTGCTGAACCTCGATTCGAAGCGCGACGGGGTGCCAGACCAGGGAAAGCTCGACGCGATGGCCGTCGAGCGCCTGGAAGCAGCCGGCTATGTCCACATCGGCATGGACCATTTCGCCAAAGGGCACGATCCGCTGGCACAGGCCCTGCGGCGGGGAGACCTGCATCGCAACTTCCAGGGTTACTCGACCTTGGGCGGCTGCGATCTCATCGGGCTGGGCGTCAGCGCCATCAGCCACGTCGGCATGCACTATGCGCAGAACACCAAAAGTTTGCGCGACTATCGATCGGCCATTGCGGAACGACGCCTGCCGGTGAGCCGCGGCATCGTGCTGACCCGCGAAGACCAACTTCGGCAAGCCGTCATCCAGGCGCTGATGTGCCAAGGTCGGGTTTGCTACCGAACCATCCGGGAATGCCACGGCGTCGACTTTCCCACCTATTTCGCAACCGAACTGCGGACCCTCGAGCCTGCCGCTGCCGATGGCCTGGTCCATCTGGGCCCGGATGCACTGGAAGTGACGCCTGACGGACGGTATCTCCTGCGTGCGGTTGCGGCGCCCTTTGACGCCTATCTCCGGGAAAAGGCGTCACCTGCCGAGCACGCGCGCCTCATCTGACCGACCCGCGCAGCCGGGTCCGCAACTGCTTGTCCGCCGCGCAAAACTCAACCCGATACTTGCAGACAGTAGTTGGCGCGCTGGTTCAGTCCATCGAGATCCAGCAATTGAACCTCGCGCCGCTCGGTCCGGATCAGTCCTTCCCGCTCGAATCGGGTGATGACACGGCTCACGGTCTCCGTGGCCAGACGCAGGTAATTGGCAATGTCCCGGCGCGGCATCGCGAGGTTGAAAGCGCGGTCCGAATAACCCCGTTCCCGGTAACGGTTGGACAGATCGAGCAGGAAACCGGCAACCCGCTCTTCCGCGCTGTGATCGCCCGCCAGCCAGGCATAGGCCGAAAGGTCCTTGCTCAACAGGCGGAAGATCTGTTCCTGCAGGCGCGGGATCTGCGCCGCCAGGTGACTGAGATCGTTATACGGCAGCGCGCAGACGCCGCCGACGTCCAAGGCAATGATGTTGGACTGGTACACGCCCGGGTAGATGGCATCCAGGCCCATCAGTTCTCCGGGGAGGTGAAACGCAAGCACGCGTTCACGTCCCTCGCGGTCCATGCGATAGCTCTTGAAACACCCCGAACGCACGGCATACAAGCTGCTGAACCGCTCACCGACGCGGCAAAGATGCGCGTTGGCCGGCAATGGCTGTTGACGATCGACCAACTGGTCGAGCCGCTCCATATCCTGTTGGTCAAGCCCGACCGGGACACACAGCTCGCTCAAGGCACAGTTGACGCAGGTGCGGCGGATCGAACGGTGCGCGGCGGACGAAAGGCAGTGAGATGAGGACGCCATGATCCAGCTCGTGGTGGAGGGTTGGCCTATTGTGGCCCGCGGCATGGCGCGCCCCCTTGACCCAGGTCAATTTCACCGGCGGAGACTCGGATTAGGCTTGTCTTCGGGAAGCTGGTTGCACCGGACGGTGGCCATGCTTCCGCTCTCCGGAAAGATGGCGCATTTGACAGGGAGGACCGGGTCCTCCCTGTCCTTTTATGTTTTCGAGGTATGGGTATACTGGCCGCGGGCACATCGCTCGTCCAGGAGGACTTCCCATGCGCCGCCTGTCCGTCCCCCAAGCGCATACCAAGCTGGTCTGTACGATCGGGCCCGCGTCCCGCGACCCCGAAACACTCCAGCGGATGCTGCGCGCCGGCATGAGCGTGGCCCGGCTCAATCTGGCCCATGGAGACGCAGACGGTCATCGTGAAACCATACGCCGCCTGCGCGAAGCCAGCCGCCTGACCGGCCGGCGGCTCGCGATCCTGGCCGACCTGCCAGGGCCCAAGATGCGCGTGGGCCGTCTGGACCCCTCTCCGATCACGCTCCGACGCGAGCAGCGGGTGCGGCTCATGGAAGGCGCCTGCAGCAGCGCGGATTGCATCCCCTACGATTTTCCCCGCCTCGCCGAATCACTGAAAGCGGGCGACACGATCTACCTCAACGACGGCTTCATCCAGCTCAAGGTCGTTTCGATCGCGGGCACCGAGATCCACTGTCGGGTCCAGGTCGGCGGCACGCTGCTGTCTCACAACGGCATGAACGTGCCCGGTATCGACCTCGGCCAAAGCGCTTTTACCGCCAGAGACGATGAATTGCTGCAAATGGCCCTCGCCGCCGGCGTGGACGCCGTCAGCGTGTCATTCGTGCAACGGGGGGAGGATCTGCGCCAGGTCCGCGAACGCGCGCGGGCGCTGGGCTTTGCGCCATTCCTGATCGCCAAGATCGAACGCGCCATCGCGGTTCAGAACATTGACGACATCCTTGCGGCCTGCGACGGCATCATGGTGGCGCGTGGCGATCTGGGGGTGGAAACGCCCATCGAATCCATCGCAGTCACCCAGAAGGCCTTGATCCGGCGGGCTCGGCAACACGGGCGCCCCGTCATCACGGCGACGCAGATGCTGGAATCGATGGTGGAGAACCGGCGACCGACCCGAGCCGAGGCGACCGATGTGGCCAATGCCGTTCTGGACGGTACCGACTGCGTGATGCTGTCCGAAGAGTCTGCCATCGGACAGTATCCCGTCGAGGCCGTGCGCATGCTGACCCTTATTGCACTGGCCACCGAAAAGTCACGACCTCCGCCCGATCCGGCCTGGCTTGAACCGCCACAACAACGCAACAGGCGCGTGGAAGAGATCATGGCGCCCGATCTCGCGGATCTGGTCAACAAGATTCGCCCGCCGGTCGTCATTGCCCCCACGGATAGCGGCGCCACGGCGCGGCGTCTGGCCCGATTCAAGTTTGCCGCACCCGTCATTGCCTTCAGTACCGCTGAAAAGACATGCCAGGATCTCTGTTTTTCCTACGGGGTCGTGGCGGTGAAAATCGCGTCCACGGAAGTCGTGTGGCGTGACGTGGCGCGGGAGTGGTGCATGGACCATGGCATACGGCGTGGAACGGTGGTCATGACCCACGGCCCCTCGCGCGCGCATCCAGAAGCCAGCAATTTCGTCGAGATCTTCAGCCTGAAGGACCACGGCCCCTGAAAACTACATACGCCGCAGGCGCTGCGTATGCATCAGGAAATCCCTGATCAGGCTGCGCATCGGCGGCTCTGGCGCCTCGAAGCGGCAGCCGATGCGCCATCGTGCCGGGTTTTCCATGGGCGCGGCGGAGCGTATCTGAACGCGGGCGGCCGCCGCGCCCGATGGCAGGTGCAGATCCGCTGGATAGATGGCCTGCACCCTCAGTTCATCCGCCAAAGCGTGAGGCAAGAAAGCGCCGACACCGTTCGCCGACAAATCCATCAACGCGGCCGACAAAGGCCGGTCGGAGTCGGGCCGGACAACGAGATGGGCGATACGCTGCCCGTCGAAGGTGAGTCGCGCTTCCGTTCGGGATTGGGCATAGCGCAACCACGGCGGCTCACCAAGCCCGATGCGACAGCCGTCTTGATGAACCCCGGTGCACGGGGTTTCCAGTCGTTGACCGCCATTGCGCAACACGATGCTGGCGGACGCGCCCCGTTGCAGACCCATGTGGTCCATGTGCGCAATTGCGACCCACCAGCCGTCGGGAGCCCGCGTCAACCTGGCGGAATGGGATGGCGCCGCCGGATGGCCCGGATCCAAGACCACAGGCTTGTCCTGCCATTCGGCCAGAAGCTCCCGGATGTGGTCTGGGTCGCGCACCAGTTCATAGCGCGTCCATGCCTCCTGTCCATCCATCGGACAACTCCTTGCGCCTCGCTGTCATACTTTCGAACCGGACGCCGGGCGCCGCAGACTTTCGCGTTCCGCGAATCGCGCCGCCATTCGATCGGCATTGCTTTGATAGCAGCCGGCCGCAACGAGATCGCGCAGGTGGCCAATGCGCTGGGCCTCCGACCACCGGGCGCCCAGCGCCGCCAGCAACGAAACCACGGCGTGTTCAGTTCTGAACCCGGTCGATCCAAGCATGTTCTCGTCGAGACGCCCGCTCGAACTCAGCCGTTGCTTGATCTGCATGTCCATCGCCTCTGTTGACCCAACCGAATACCTTATCGGTTCCGTTTGGCCCAACTTGAGGACTTTGCGCCAAAGATCAGTCGATGCGCCAAATTTCCGACGGCGTTGCGATCATCAGCGCGCCTCGACCCAATCGGCCATCCGGGCCCGGATCCGCTTCACGGCCTGGCCATGAATCTGACAGGCGCGCGATTCGCTGACGCCCATCACCGAGCCGATTTGCCGCAGGTTCAGGTCCTGCTCGTAGTACAGCGACATCACCAGACGTTCCTTTTCCGGCAGTGCCGCCATCACTTCCGCCAGGACCGACCGGAAGCCGTCGGCTTCGATCTGCTGTCCCGGGTCGTCGTGATCGCCATCGCCCGGGATTTCATCGGCATCGAACACCCCGTTGTCGGGCTCATCGAGGCTCAACACCCGACAGCCGGCAGCGTCTTCGACGATCTGAAAGTACTGATCGAGGTCGATCTGCATGGCTGCCGCAATTTCGACGGGCTTGGCGACCCGGCCCAATCGGTGCTCCAGTTCGTGGACGACGGAAGCCATCTCGCGCGCCTTGCGATGGACCGAACGCGGCGCCCAGTCCACCTTGCGCGTCTCGTCGAGCATGGCGCCGCGAATGCGGATTCCCGCGTAGGTTTCGAAGCTGGCGCCCTGATCCGCATCGTAGTTGCGGGCAGCTTCCAGCAGCCCGATCATGCCTGCCTGCATCAGATCATCGATCTGCACGCTGGCCGGCAATCGGCTGGCGAGATGCTGCGCGATACGCCGCACCAGAGCGGAATGCTGAACGACCAGATCGTGTTGTTCGCGCGAAGTGATTTGAGCCGACTGCCTCATGACCTGTCTCCGTTATAGGTCCGCCGGGTCTGACCTTGCCCAGCACTGCTTTCCATCCCGAGCGCCAAAGTTCCGACGGGAGCGGTCCCGATCGATTTGGCGCCCGCTTAAAGCAGGAAGCGTTCCAACGCAAAAATCATCGGTCGAATGAATTCAAATATTTGTTTTATTTGGCGTGCATGCCGGTGGAAGCCGCCGAACGAACCGGCTTCCGCCAAGTTTCTGGCGGCCGAACGGACAAGAGTCGGAATCCGGGGGAGGTGGCGTCTGCGTCTTGGCCGAAAAGCCGGCCAACCGGCGGCGACCGCCCCCCGTCCGGGGGAAGGCGGGTAGCGGATGCAGGGATCGGCTTTGGGGGATCTGTGCCGATGGCGTTTCCGCCATCGTCGGGCATTCGTCCGGGCCCCGGCGAGGACGGTCAATGACCCCAGACGGTGATCACCACCTCACGCGCCATAGGCCCCAGCCGGTGCTCCCACAGGAACATCCCCTGCCAAGTCCCGAGGGCGCAATGCCCGTCCTGCACGGGGACGGTCAGCTCGACCTGGGTGAACACAGCGCCAGGTGGGCCGGCATGTCGTCCGGTCCCTCGAGGTGGCGACGATATCGGGGGCGGCTGCGAAGCCCTCCAGATCCGCGCGCACGGAGGCATCCGCGTTTTCGCACAGGATCAGCGGGGCGCGCCGGTGAATTCAAACAGGCTCGGCGCAGGTCGCGCGCGATGCCACCTCGATCGACCACCACCTGCACGGCGGCGGCAGTCTCCCACAGACCGCGTCCCAGGGGATCGTTCCTGCGTCAACGGCAGCCGGACCGCTCAGCCGTAGCGACCCGAGACGAAGGGATTGCTGCGCCGCTCCTCGCCGAAGGTCGACGTGGGCCCGTGTCCCGGTACGAAGCGGATCTGATCGCCCAAGGGGAACAGCTTCTCGCGAATACTGCGGATCAGCGTGTCATGATCGCCGCCGGGAAAGTCGGTGCGGCCGATGGAACCGGCGAAGAGCACATCACCCACCTGAGCGAACCCCGCCTCGGGCTCGAAAAACACCACATGGCCGGGCGTGTGGCCGGGGCAATGCAGCACCTGCAGCGTGAACGCGCCCACGCTGACGGTATTGCCGTCTTCCAGCCAGCGATCAGGCGTGAAGGCGCGCCCACCAAAACCCATCATCTTGGCCTGCTGCGGCAGCATCTGGAGCCAGAACGCATCGGCCCGGTGCGGTCCTTCCACCGGGACGCCCGTGACCTCGGCCAGCTCCGCCACGCCGCCCACGTGATCCAGATGACCGTGGGTGACCAGAATCCGGCTGAGGTTCAGTTCGTGCTTGGCCAGAATGGCGCGGATGCGCGCGACCTCCCCGCCCGGGTCGACCACGGCCGCCTCGCGCGTCTGTTCGCACATCAGGATGGTGCAGTTCTGCGCGAAGGGCGTGACGGGGAGGACGGCGTATTTCATGGTTTCGGACCTGTTTGCAGGGGCACGACATCAGCCGTGGACAGACCGGCCTGACACGGTCCTGACATCGTTCGGCCGGATACTTCCCAGCCATGATAACCCTTGCATTGCCACTGCGCCTGAGCCGTTGCCTGCCTGCCCTGGCGGCACTCCTGTTTCAGCTTCAGGCGCATGCCGAACTGGACCCCGCGACGTGGGACACCGGCTACCGGCGCGTCCTCACCAATCCGGAGGCCGTGATCCCGCCGCAGTGCTATACGCGCACCGAAGGTCGCTTCAATCCCTGCTACACCTGCCACCAGTCCCGTCCGGTGCAGGAAGGCCGTCCCAATCTCATGGACGACGGGCAGCTGCAGGGCGCTTACGCCTTTTCGGAGGTCGGACGCGAGAATCACTGGACCAATCTCTTCGTCGACCGCCGCGCCGCCATCGCCGCCATATCCGATGCCGAAATCCACAGCTACGTGGCGGTCGACAACTACACGCCGCTCATCGACACCCTGCGCCGCCGCGGCTT
>PKCW01000125.1 GCA_002862965.1 Pseudomonadota bacterium | reverse complement strand
GACTTCGCCACCCCGGTGCACACCATCGAGGCCCGCCAGAAAGGCGCCGACGCCGTGCTGACGATCCGCGCGGCGCCCGATGCCCAGTCCATGGCCTACCAGACCGACGGCATCCTCACCATCGCCATGCGCGTTCCCGCGAAATCGGACCAGCCGGGCAGCGCCCTGGGACGCTTCGGCGGTGGCGCGCCGGTGAGCCTCAACTTCCAGAACGTGGAAACCCGCGCGCTGTTGCAGATCCTTGCCGATGTGTCCGGGCGGAACATCGTCCTCTCCGACAGCATCGGCGGGACCATGGCACTGCGCCTGCAGAACGTGCCGTGGGATCAGGCGCTGGAAATCATCATGCAGGCCCGGGGGCTGGCGCTGCGCGAGGTCGGCGACACGCTGATGGTCGCCCCGTCGACCGAAATCGCCGCCTTCCGCGATCAGCAGCGCAAGGCCGAGCAGGCCGCGCCCATGCGCTCGGAGTTCATCCAGATCAACTACGCCAAGGCCAAGGATCTGGCCGCGCTGCTCAAAAGCGAAGGCCGCAACCTGCTCTCGGCCCAAGGTCAGGTGTCGGTGGATGAGCGCACCAACACCCTGCTCGTCATGGAAACCGGCCAGCGTCTGGCCGAAATCCGCGAGTTGGTCGCCAAGCTCGACATTCCCGTCACCCAGGTGCTGATCGAAGCGCGCATCGTGGTGGCGACGGACGATTTCAGTCGCGATCTCGGCGCCCGCTTCGGCTTCACCGGCCTCGACACCTTCGAGAAACGGCGCGGCATCAGCACCACCAGCGGCACGCTCGAGGGCACGGACACCATGGTCGCCGGCTCACTCGACAGCCTGATCGAGAACGGCACCGTGTTTCCGACCAAAATCCCGACCGGCGAGGGCGGCGTACCCCAGCGGCTCAACGTGAACCTGCCCGCGATCCCGGCCGGCGGAACCCCGGCGTCCCTCGCACTGGCCATCCTGGGCAGCGATTTCCTGGTCGACCTGGAACTCTCGGCCCTGCAGGCCGAAGGCAAGGGGGAAATCCTCTCCAATCCGCGCGTCCTGACCGCCAACCAGAAGATGGCGTCGATCCGTCAGGGCGTGGAAATCCCCTACCAGCAGTCGGCCGGCGGTTCCTCGGGCGGGACGTCGATCGCCTTCAAGGAGGCGGTCCTGTCGCTGCAGGTCACCCCGCAGATCACCCCCGACAACCGGGTGATCATGGATCTCAAGGTGACGCGCAATAACGTCGGCGCGTTGGTACCGACGGGCAGCGGCGGTTTCGTGCCCAGCATCGACAAGCGCGAACTCAATACCCAGGTACTGGTCAGCAATGGCGAGACCATCGTCCTGGGGGGTGTCTACGAGCAGGAAACGAACGACACGGTGAACAAGATCCCGCTGCTCGGCGACATCCCGCTGCTCGGCGCCCTGTTCCGGCAAAGCAGCAAGGGCAACACCAAGCGCGAACTGCTGATCTTCATCACGCCCAAGATCGTGCAACAAGGCCTCGCCATGACGCCGTGACGGACCCGGCGGGGCCCGTGCCCCGCTTCCCCCGGTGCCGTTATACTGCCCGACATGGACACATTGCCGGAGCGCATCTTTCTCATCGGGCCCATGGGGGCCGGCAAGACCACCGTGGGCCAGCGGCTGGCCCACCTTCTGGGCTATCACTTCATCGACACCGATCATGAGATCGAAGCGCGCACCGGCGTCGACATTGCCTACATCTTCGAACGCGAGGGCGAGGAAGGCTTCCGCCGCCGCGAAGCGGCCGCCATCGCGGAACTGACCCAGCGGCCACACGCCATCCTCGCCACGGGCGGCGGCTCGGTCCTGAGCGCCGACAACCGCCGCGCCCTCGGCGAACGCGGACTGGTGATCTACCTCGCCGCCTCCGTGGCGGAACAGCTCCGCCGCACCCGCCACAGCACCCACCGCCCCCTGCTGAGAACGCCCGATCGCGAGGCGCGCCTGCAGGCGCTGCTGGATACGCGCGATCCGCTGTACCGGGAAATCGCCGACTGGATCGTGGACACGGACGGCCAGCAGCCGCGCCATGTCGCCAACCGGCTGGCGGAACGCCTGCGGCCGGCGGCATCGCAGCATGCCCACGCCGTCTCCGCATCCACCTGACCGCCACGAAAGCCCGGATCACATGCAGACCGTCACCGTCGACCTCGATACGCGCAGCTACCCCATCCACATCGGCGCGGGCCTTCTCGGGGCCGCCGGGCACTGGACACCCTGCCTCGGCAGCCGGGTGATGATCGTCACCAATACGGTGCTGGCCGAACTGCATCTGGCGCCTGTGCAGGCGGCCTTGCAGGGGCGCGACTTCGAAACCCTGATCCTGCCGGACGGCGAGGCCACCAAGACGCTGGCTTCCGCGGAACGGATCTGGGACGCCCTGCTCGCGGCGCGCTTCGGGCGCGACGCCAGCCTCATCGCCCTGGGCGGGGGGGTGACCGGCGATCTGACGGGCTTCGCCGCCGCCTGCTACCAGCGGGGCATCGACTTCATCCAGATGCCCACCACGCTCCTGGCGCAGGTCGATTCCTCGGTGGGCGGCAAGACCGGCGTCAACCACCCGCGCGGCAAGAACATGATCGGCGCCTTCCACCAGCCGCGCTGCGTGATCGCCGATCTCGACACCCTGGGCACCCTGCCCGAGCGCGAACTGCGCGCCGGCCTCGCCGAGGTGATCAAGTACGGCCTCATCGCCGACGCCGCGTTCTTCGCCTGGCTGGAAGCGCATCTGGACGCGCTGCTCGCGCGCGAGCCCGCGGCCTTGAGCCATGCCATCGCCGTTTCCTGTCGCACCAAGGCCGCGATCGTGACCGCCGACGAGCGGGAGAGCGGCGTGCGCGCCCTGCTCAACCTGGGACACACCTTCGGCCACGCCATCGAAACCGGCACCGGCTACGGTACCTGGCTGCACGGCGAGGCGGTCGCCACCGGCATGGTCATGGCGGCCGAACTCTCGGCCCGCCTGGGCCGCGTGCCGTCCGCGACGGTCGAGCGCATCCGCCGCCTCATCGACCGCGCCGGCCTGCCGGTCACGGCACCACGGGGCCTCGATGCCGGGCGCTTCCTGGAACTGATGGCCGTGGACAAGAAGGCGCAGGCCGGCCGGCTGCGGCTGGTGCTCCTGCGCGCCATCGGCGAGGCGGAACTGCGCAGCGATACCGATCCGGGCGTGCTGCGCGCGTTGCTGGACCAGTTCCCGCGTGGACCCTGACATCTTCGTCTTCGACCCGGAAGCCGCGCTCGCGCCGTACGCCTCGCGCAGCGGCATCAGTCGCGGCCGCATCCATCCCGAGCCGCCACCGCGCTATCGCACCGAAGTCCAGCGTGACCGCGACCGCATCGTCCACAGTGGTGCATTCCGGCGCCTGGAGTACAAGACCCAGGTCTTCGTTAATCACGTCGGCGACATGTACCGCACCCGGCTCACGCACACGCTGGAGGTCGCGCAGATCGCCCGCGGCATTGCGCGCGCCCTGCGCCTGAACGAGGATCTGGCCGAGGCCATCGCCCTTGCCCACGACCTCGGTCACACCCCGTTCGGCCATGCCGGGCAGGAGGCGCTCGATGCCAGCATGCGCCCCCATGGCGGCTTCGAGCACAACCGCCAGTCGCTGCGCGTGGTCGATGCACTCGAGGCGCGCTATGCCGAGTTCGACGGCCTGAATCTCTGTTTCGAGACGCGCGAGGGCATCCTCAAACACTGCGCTCGCGCCCACGCCCGCGCCCTGGGCGCCGTGGCGGCGCGTTTCCTCGACGGCGGGCAGCCCAGCCTGGAAGCGCAGCTCACCAATCTCGCCGACGAGATCGCCTACAACAATCATGACGTCGATGACGGTCTGCGTTCCGGCTTGATCACCATCGACCAGTTACGCGGACTCGACCTGTTCGCGGCGCCCTATCAGGAGGTTGCGCTCCGTTACGGCACCTTGCCCGAGCGACGCCACGTCGCCGAAACCGTGCGCCGCATGATCGATGCAGAGGTCGGCGACCTGATCGCCACGAGCAGGGACCATATCGCCCGGGCGGCGCCATGCCATCCGGACGAGGCGCGCGCTGCGCGCACGCCGCTGATCGCCTTCAGCGCAGCCATGGCGGCGAAAAACCTGGCACTCAAGCGCTTTCTCTACCGCGCGCTCTACCGGCACCCCCAGGTCAAGGCCATGAACGAGGAAGCGCAGAAACTGATCGCGGCCCTGTTTGCGCATTTCATGGCGCATCCGGACGACTTGCCCGCCGCTACGGCGCAAAAGGCGCGGAACTTGCTTGACTTGGAAGGGATCGACGGCCAGGCGCGCACCGTCGCCGACCACATCGCCGGCATGACCGACCGCTATGCCATTGCCCAGGGCGAGCGACTGGGCCTGTCGGGTATCCCGGTAGTCGGGCGGGGGCCGGCGCAGGTCCGTTGAACCGGCCTCGAGCTGCGGGATATACTGGCTGGCCGCCTCGCGGCCTCCGGCGTGCTGTGCTCGTGCCCGGGTTCCGGTGCCAGGCTGGCCGAGTCCCGAGTCCATCGCCACCTCAGCGCGAAGCCCAGGGTTTCGCCTCCAGCCAGCAGAGCAAGCCATGCACGAGACCAACGACGGCCTGTATCGTCCGGAATTCGAGAAAGGAAGCTGCGGCTTCGGCCTGATCGCCCACATGGACGATCGTCCCAGCCACTGGCTGGTGCGCACGGCCATCACGGCGCTGGAGCGGCTCACCCATCGCGGGGCGGTGGCCGCCGACGGCAAGACCGGTGACGGCTGCGGTCTGCTGCTGAAGAAACCGGACGCCTTTCTGCGCGCCATTGCCCACGAAGAAGGCCTGATCCTGGCCGACGACTACGCCAGTGGCCTCGTGTTCCTGGCGCCCGAGCACGCGCTGCGGGAACAGGCGCGAAGCGCCGTCCAGGCCGCGCTGGCCGCGCAAGGACTCGACCTCGCCGGCTGGCGGCTGGTGCCCACCGACCCATCGGCCTGCGGCGAGGAGGCGCTCAAGACGCTGCCCCACGTGGAGCAGATCTTCGTCAACGCGCCGGGCGGAATGACCCGCGACGAGTTCCAGCGGCGGCTGTTCCTGGCCCGTCGCCACGCGGAAAAATCGATCGCCGCGCAGGACACGCATTTCTACATCCCCAGCCTTGCGGTGGAGGTCATCGCCTACAAGGGTCTGGTGATGCCGGCCAATCTGCCGGTGTTCTTCCGCGACCTGGACGATGCGCGCATGGAGTCGTCGCTGGCGGTGTTCCACCAGCGCTTTTCCACCAACACATGGCCGCAGTGGCGGCTGGCCCAGCCGTTCCGCTATCTCGCCCACAACGGCGAGATCAACACCGTGCAGGGCAACCGCAACTGGGCGCTGGCGCGCGCCAATCTGTTCCGCACGCCCCTGTTGCCCGACATCGAGGCGCTGCAACCCATCGTCTCGCTCAAGGGCTCGGATTCGGAAAGCCTGGACAACATGCTGGAAGTGCTGCTCGCAGGCGGCATGGACCTGTTCCGCGCCATGCGGCTGCTGATCCCGCCGGCCTGGCAGAACCTCGACACGCTGGATCCGGACCTGCGGGCCTTCTACGAATTCAACTCCATGCACATGGAGCCGTGGGACGGTCCGGCGGGCATCGTGCTCACCGACGGCCGCTACGCGGCCTGCGCCATGGACCGCAACGGCCTGCGGCCGGCGCGCTACGTGATCACCCGTGACCGTCACATCACGCTGGCCTCCGAGGTCGGGGTCTACGACTACGCGCCCGAGGACGTGCTGATCAAGGGCCGCCTGAAACCGGGGCAGATGATCGCCGCCGATACCGCGACCGGACAGATCCTCTACCCGGCCGACATCGACGATCTGCTGAAATCCCGCCATCCCTACAAGCAGTGGCTGAAGGAACACGTCCGCCACATCGAGTCGAATCTGCACTACAAGCGCCTGACGTCCTCGCCCATGAGCAGCGAGGAACTGGCCGTGTTCCAGAAACTCTTCGGCGTGTCCTTCGAGGAACGCGATCAGGTGCTGCGGGTGCTGGGCGAAGGCGGGCAGGAAGCGGTCGGCTCGATGGGTGACGACACGCCTTTCGCCGTCCTCTCCAAGCGCCACCGCTCGCTCTACGACTACTTCCGCCAGCAGTTCGCGCAGGTCACCAACCCGCCGATCGACCCCCTGCGTGAACATGTGGTGATGTCGATCAAGACCTGCCTCGGGCCCGAGCGCAACGTGTTCGAGGAAACCCCCGATCACGCCAACCGCCTCATGCTGGACTCCCCGGTGCTCACCGAGGGCAAGTACCAGGGCCTGCTGGACCCGGTGCGGTCCGGTTTCGAGGCTGAGCGGCTCGATCTGAACTATCCGCTCGATACCCCGCTGCAGGCCGCGCTGGATGATCTGTGCGCGCGCGCCGAGACGGCGGTCCAGGCCGGCAAGGTGTTTCTGGTTCTGGACGACCGGCAGGTGGTGCGCGACCGCTATCCCGTGCACGCCCTGCTCGCGACCGGCGCGGTCCACCATCATCTGGCGGCCATGGGTCTGCGCTGCAGCGCCAACCTGATCGTGGCCACGGCCACGGCGCGCGATCCGCACCACTTCGCCGTGCTGCTGGGCTATGGCGCCACCGCGATCTACCCCTATCTCGCCTACGAGATCCTGCATCAGATGGCGCAAAGCGGCGAGATTCCGCCCGCCGCGCGTCCCGAGCTGGTGCAGAACTACCGCAAGGGCATCAACAAGGGCCTCTACAAGATCATCTCCAAGATGGGGATCTCGACCGTCGCCAGCTACCGCGGGGCGCAGCTCTTCGAGATCGTCGGCCTGCACGAGGAAATCGTGCGCCGCTGTTTCAAGGGTACGGTGTCGCGCATCCAGGGCACCCGCTTCGTGCATCTGGAAACCGCCGTCGGCCAGCGCGTGTGGAATGCCTGGAACCCGCGCAAGCTGATGGAGCACGGCGGCTTGCTGAAGTACGTCCACGGCGGCGAATACCACGCCTTCAACCCCGATGTGATCGGCACGCTGCAAAAGGCCGTGAACAGCGGCG